>NZ_MAIS01000089.1:0-25209 GCF_001680695.1 Paenibacillus sp. KS1
CTATACCGCGTTTAACCGCGGTATAGCCTTATTGCGTTACGGTATTGATATAGGGTTCACTTTCCTTCGTTAGTGATGAGGCGGCTACCTATTTCTGTACAGGAGACCAGAGTGCTGGTACATTCGAAGGCTCCCAGCCAGTCAAAGATGTATGTGGTTGCACACACTTATAAATCACACCATTATAAGAGACAAGATCGCCTGCCTTGTATGCTTTACCTGCCTGCCATGGATCTGTATTTCCCTCCGGATTTGGGAGATTAGCCGTTACGGATTGACTATGAGGGGAGACATTGCCTTGTCCGTCGATGATCCTGACCGTAAAGGTATACGTATTGCCTGGACTAAGACCGGTTGCAGCATAATTGGTTTGACTGCTGGTTCCGATTTTTTGCTGTTGTTGATAGATTTCGTACGTAAGGCCTTGAATTCCTGTGTTCGGATCGCTCCAATTCAGGTTTACTGAATTATACGTGACTGCCGTTACAGCCAACTGCTCAGGTGCCTTCAGCACAACCGGTTCTGGTTGTTCAGGGCCTTGGTCAAGAATAGAAGAATGATTGCCCGATACAACTAATGCAAATGGCTGAGGGCCTTGTGGCACATTGTATCCTTTGATGGTCACCGTATATTCGCCCGTAGTTGGAGTTGAAAGATATGCATTTTCCACGTTGTTGATGTGGTCATAATTGGCACAGCTTGTGCTAGCTGTATTTTGTACGAAGCAGTTGCCTTTGTAGAGTTCGCCAGTTGGGGTTTTTACTTCAAGATCGAGGTCATTGACCAATTGCTTGCCAGCTTGAACGGCACCTTGGTAATCGCTCCAGACAAGAGATATCTTGAGAGGTTTGCCGGCTTCGGCCTTTACGCGGTAGGAGATAGAATCGTTTGTTTTGATACCTGTGGTGTTGTCGATGAAGCTATTGGTTCTTCCGTCAGTAGGGGTGAGTGAATTCACGAGGTTAACGCGTCCCCATCCTGTTTCTCTGCTCATCCATCCATATCCTACATCTTCAGCTCCATTAATGAGCGTCGCTTTGATGAGTGCTGAGGAAGGTGTTACGTGCTTGTTCTCGGTATAAAATTGGCGAACGATGGCTGCCGATCCTGCGACAGCTGGAGTAGCCATGGAGGTACCGGTCATGTTGGTGTAGTACTGATTTGGATTTGCAGGTCTAGTTGAGGCTGAAGAACGAACGGAAATAATTGAGGTACCAGTAACGACGAGGTCAGGCTTAACTCTTCCATCTGATGCATATCCTCTGCTGGAGGTTGGGGCAATTTGATTCGAATTTGTTTTTTGAAGATTACCAACCGTAATGGTGTTTTTGGCATTGCCAGGTGAATTGATGGTGTTGTTCCCGCTGCCATCGTTCCCTGCGGCGAACAATACGGTGAAGTCTTTATTGTTGAACGTATATTCATCAGCGCGAGCAGAGTTGGAATTGTAGGTGTAGCTGCTGGCGCCCCAGGAATTGGTATGGATGAACGATCCTTGCTGCTTCGCAGAGCCGAACAAGTCGCGCAGGTCGCCTGGGCAGATAGAAGTACCACCACAGCCGATTGTTTGGGCGAACAGTTTGGCACCATAGGCAACGCCTTTATATTTCCCATTGGACATTGCTCCTGTGCCGAGCACGGTACCGGCTACATGTGTGCCATGACCGATCGTATCCTTCCATGTTCCTTCGGGGTTAGGAACAGGAGTCGTATGCAGCTGACCTTCGAAATCTTTATGGAGTGTGCTTAGATTACCGGAATCCAAGCCGCTGTCGGCTACGGTAACCACTTGACCTTTTCCGGTCAATCCCTTGCTCCATACGCCATTCGACGTAGCAGCCCCAACTTGATTCGTGACGAAGTCGTTGAGGATCTCTTCTTGAGGCTTAGATTCGACGAAGGTGACATCTGGTTGATTAAGAACGAGCGGGAGTGATTCGTTGCTTAATACAGCTTCGATATAGCCTTCTTGCACATCGGTAACGGGGATGGCTTGCTGCTTAAGTGATTGGGCAACTTCTGCCTCACTGCCCCTGAATACTGAGATTACATAGTTGCTTGGTGAAGTGTCTTCGGAAGTGGAGAGGTTGCCATTCTTCCATTCTGGCTGAAAGAGGGTGACTCTGTAAATCTGATCGTTGGTGGCGAGGGTGCCGGCTTGTTGCGGGTTCATGCGTACGAGATAAGCATAGTCAGGGAGATAGTCTCCGAGTTCCGCTCCAGCCTGTTGCAAGAGCTGTTTGGAGGAATCTGTGATGACGTCGTTGAATTGAACAACGTACAATTGGCGTTGCGTGCTTTCTTCATCAAGCTGCAGTCCATAGTGTTCATTTTCATTCTGGAGATTGACGGTGCCTGTTCGCAAATAGAGCAGCTTCTCGGTTGAATTGTTCGCGGGGCCTTCATAGGCTGACACCGCTGGTGACATCAGGCTGATTGCCATGGCAATCGACATGATCATTGAAAGCACTTTTTTGTTGTTTTTGTTCGCCAAATGCTATTCCTCCTTGGTATAAAAGAGTATAGTCTAGTCTGACAAAGCTGGCATTTTTAACGTATAAACTCACCTCCAAAATGCTAGATTTACATGTTTACCCGAATACCATTTGTAAAAAGCAATCATAATAGTTTCAGAACTGGGTAAAAATGTATGAACCCATTTTATAAAAAATAATGAATTAATTCAATAGTTTTACTGTGATTTTCCAGAAAAATTTTTTTTGTAATTCTAGCATGCTGGGACATCATAGAATGTTGATTTCAGTAATGGAGAAATTGATTTGTTTTCGCTACAAAAACACGAACGAGTTATAAGACATTTTGTTTATTGTTCGGAAATGGCGTTGACAACCCTGCCGAATGCCTATACAATGTGAGTAGATAACCTAATAACGCAACTTTTTTGTATAATCTTGGGAATTGGCCTGAGAGTTTCTACGAGATCACCGTAAATGATCTGGCTACGAAGAGGAACGGCTTTCCGGATGAATCTAGTTAGAAGATTCGTCTTATACGCTCTGCCTGCCCATAATCTGTGTGCAATATCAGGATGGGAACTTGCTATTCATTCATATAGCGGGCAGTGCGAGTAGGGAATGCCTCACTTCTTTTTAACGCCAGAGCTCGGGAGATCAACCTGAGTTCTTTTTTTGTGCTTAGACAGGTTACTGGGGGAAACAGAAGCAGCAGTAAACACACATTCATGAGATGTCATGGGGAGGATGTTATACACATGGAGCGCTTCTTCAAAATCAAGGAGAACGGTTCGACAATTAGTACGGAGATTATGGCGGGTATTACGACCTTTATGGCGATGGCGTACATCTTGGCCGTTAATCCGAACATTCTAACGGCTTTCGGTCAGACCGGCATGGTATGGTATCCCGTATTTCTTGCAACAGCTATTGCAGGCGGTATTTTCACCATTGCGATGGGGATCTTCGTTAATTTCCCGGTTGCCTTGGCACCAGGGATGGGGCTGAATGCTTACTTTGCAACAGTCGTCGTATCGACTGCTGGCTCGGAACATCCGATCACATGGCAAATGGCACTGACGGCAGTATTTATTTCCGGGATTATCTTCTTCCTGCTTACGATTACACATGTACGTCAAATGCTGCTTGAAGCAGTTCCTGATGCACTTAAGCATGCGATTACAGTCGGTATCGGCTTGTTCATTACGATTGTCGGCTTGAAAAATAGCGGAATGTTGTCCGTGTCCGTTGAGACCGTGAATGATATTCCTAAGGGTACATTCACACCGCTTCAAGGTTTTGAAACAGTATTCGGCTTAGGCAGCTTCTCCAATCCTGATGTACTGCTTACAATTATCGGCTTGGCACTTATTTCGATTCTTATGATTTTGAACGTACGCGGCGCGATTTTGTTCGGTATTTTGGGAACGACGGTCGCTGCGATTTTGATGGGGCGCGTCGATTTCAGTTCGTTGAACGGTGCAAACTGGGTTCCAGATTTGACGCAATTGAGCTTCTTCGAGTTTGATTTCGCTGGCATCATGGGTGTGGGTATCGTATCTATCATCCTAACGTTCACATTCGTTGAATTGTTCGATACATTCGGAACATTGGTTGGTACAGCCAACCGTGCTGGATTCATGAAAAATCGTGAAGAAGGCAACAAGCGCGTAGGGAAAGCGATGTTCGTTGACTCTGTTGCGGTAGCGGGCGGTGCGGCACTTGGTACAAGTACGGTGACTGCATTCGTAGAAAGCTCCGCGGGTGTAGCAGAAGGCGGACGCACAGGACTTACGTCTGTAACGACGGGAATCTGCTTCTTGTTGTCCTTGTTCTTGGCTCCAGCAGTTGCTGTGATTCCAGGCCCAGCTACAGCAGCAGCGCTTATCGTCGTTGGTGTATTGATGATGCAAGCCGTTACGGAAATCAACTTCAAAGACTTGGTTATTGGGATTCCGGCATTTATGACGATTGCATTCATGCCGTTCACGTACAGCATTGCGAACGGTATTTCCTTCGGTATTCTTGGTTACGTCCTGCTGGCGTTCGTAGCGAACGTATTCGGCAAAGGTGAGAAATATAAGATTCACTGGCTTATGTGGGTTCTGTTTGTACTGGTAATTGTTCGCTATGTCGCAATGGGCGGCCACTAGGGCTCGCATTCGCTTTTGATCACGAAGTTGAACTGATTGTAACTGTGCTGAAAAGCGAACTTTTGATCACTTATTACACGAGATACTCAACTTAGAATGGCATCAGGGGGATGGGACTTCATGAAAAAATTAGCGTTAACACTTGCATTCGTACTTTCGATGGGCACATTGCTGGCAGCTTGCGGCGGGGACAAGGCAGCTGAAGGCGGCAAGGAAGCACCGACAGAATTGGTTATCTCGACTTGGGGCTTTGCCGAGGATGCGATGAAGAAGAACGTGTACGAGCCGTTCGAGAAAGAGTATAACGTTAAGATCGTGACAGAGATCGGCAACAACACGGATCGCTTGAACAAAGTCCGTCAAGGCAGCTCGAAGGTAGACCTGATCTACTTGTCCGACTACTATGCACTGCAAGGTGCTGAAGAAGGCTTATTCGAGAAGATTGATCGCAAGAACATTCCGAACATCGAGCAGCTGTATGATATCGCTAAGGCGCCGATTGGCGAAGACTATGGCCCAGCGCACACGGTAGCGCAGCTTGGACTTGCGGTGAACAGCGATGAGGCAAAAACGCCGATTGAATCATGGAGCGACCTGTGGAAGCCTGAATTGAAAAATAAAATTGCCCTGCCTAACATTACGATTACAACAGGGCCAATGATGATGGATTTTGCGGCGAAGGTAGCGGGCAGCAAGGATATGGATACGGAAGCGGCCTTCAAAGCGATGAAAGAAATCAATCCTGGCGTCGTGAAGTATTACTCCAAGTCCGCTGACTTGGTTAATATGTTCGCGCAAGGTGAGGTTGTGGCTGCACCGATGCAGGACACCTTCTTGGGCAGCTTGACGGAAGCTCTGCCATCCGCTAAGTTCGTAACGCCGAAGGAAGGCGCATATGCGCTCTTGAACACGGTCAACATTGTAAAAGGCTCGAAACATAAAGAGCTGGCAGAAAAGTTCATTAACTGGCACTTGAGTCAGCAAGTACAAGAAGCGAATGCGAAGGCTCGCGTCGATTCGCCAACGAACAAAGAAGTGAAGCTGACCGCTGACGAGGCGAAAGGCTTGACGTATGGCCCAGATGTTGTTGAAAACCTGAAGACGCTTGACCTTCGTAAAGTGAACAAAGAAATGAGCGGTTGGATTGACCGCTGGAACCGTGAAATCGAGTAAAGTCCAAATATTGAATGTTCAAAAACGTATACGTTGCAACGGCTAAGAGCGACTTCGCGACGACAAGGTACCTTTTTGAACTTCCTCGATCAAGAGGAGGGCTGCCGTTTATCGCACCCTCCTTTTTTATTCCCATCAATAGTCAGGAGGTTGGCATCATGGTTGCGGATACGGCTACTTCGAAGCAAATGCCCGTCATTATGGATGTCGATACGGGCGTAGATGATGCACTTGCATTAGCGTTAGTTTGGAAAAGCAAACAAGTAGAGCTTGTCGGCGTGACGACAGTGAATGGCAATGTCTCACTCTCACAAGCGACGTTAAATACACGAAAAGTGATACACATGCTGCAGCAGTTGGATGAGGACAAGCAACGCGCGGATGTTGAGGCGAACAAGGTTCCGCTGAATTTCGAGCAAAAAGGAGCTGCCTCTGCAAGGAATGGATTCACTCGCAATGTTCCAATCATTCCGGGAGCGAACGAGCCATTGATGCGTCCGACGTTCTTCGAGCACGCTGTGCACGGAAATGATGGCTTGGGCGGAGCTCTATCCGATATGAGTCCGCCGGAGCTGGAGGAAGGGCTGCCGCATGCAGCACAGTTCATCATTGAAGAAGCGAAGAAGCGCCCAGGTGAGCTGACACTTCTTATGACAGCGCCGCTCACCAATCTGGCAATTGCCTTGCGGGCCTGTCCCGAATTGCCGCAGATCGTTAAGCGGGTCGTTATGATGGGAGGCGCGCTGCAGACGTTCGGCAACGTTACGCCAGTGGCGGAATACAACATCTACGTTGACCCAGAAGCGGCCAAAATGGTGCTGCATGCAGGATTTGACCTGACCATCGTCGGTCTGGACGTAACACGTCAGGCACTGCTGCGTCCCGAGCATTTGGAGAAGCTCGATTCCACACCGCTTGGAGGCTTTGTCCGTACATGTACGGCACAGTACATGGAGCGGTATCGAATGCGCAACGGTGTAGCAGCGTGTGCGATGCACGATCCGCTCGCTGCCTATATCGTGATCGATGCCAGTATCGTCAAGACGCATCGCTATTATGTGGACGTTGAGACACGAAGCGACCTGTGCGACGGTCAAACCGTATGCGACGTTCAGAATCGCCTCGGCCGGGAGGCAAACGCAAATGTATGTGTAGAGGTAGATGGAGAGGCGTTCATGGATCGTTTTATCTCCGTATTGCAAGCTTAGACATCAAGAGAAACAGGAGACGAACTGATGAAAAAACCATTTATATGGCTGCTGCTTCCGGGACTCGTATTCTTGACCTTGTTCATGATCATCCCGATCTTCATGACGATTGGCTCAACTTTCTTCCGTGAAGGGCAATTTACAATAGACGGTTATGTGAAGCTGCTCGGCGATCCGTACATGCTGAAAATATTAGGTACTACACTGCAGGTCAGCTTCGTTACAACACTTGCCTGCATAATGATCGGATTCCCTGCTGCTTACTATATTTCACGGCAGAAGGCGCGTATCAAAGGAATCCTGCTGGCGCTCGCAATCTTCCCACTCATGACGAGTGCGATTGTGCGCTCCTTCAGTTGGATGGTCATTCTCGGCAAGAACGGTTTGGTGAATCAGCTGTTGACCAGCATTGGATTAATTGATGAGCCGTTAAAAATCATGTATACGCCGACCGCGATGATGATCGGTCTCATTCATCTGTTTTTGCCGCTTATGATCATTTCGCTCGTCGGTGTTATGGAGAACATTGACGGCGACCTGTTGAATGCATCATCAAGTCTTGGCGCATCGCGCATGAAGGGCTTTATGACCGTCATCGTACCGCTGTGTGTGCCTGGTCTTATCGTTGGCAGCATCCTTGTATTCGTCGGCAGTCTAACGGCGTATACGACGCCGCAGCTGCTTGGCGGCAAACAGCGAGTCGTCGCTACGTTCCTGTATCAGAATGCGATGACGCTCAACGACTGGGATATGGCTTCGATCATTGCGACCGTCATGATTGTCGTCACCTTCATCATTATCGGTCTTATGAATCAGCTCGCTCGCAAATTGAATCCGAAGGGATAACGGGGGTTAACTTCTTATGAAAGAACAACATCGCGGACTCGCCGTATTTACGGGATTGGTGTTTCTCTTTTTGCTCGGGCCGCTCATCATTATTATGGCAACGTCTTTTGGAGAGGGTTCGGTACTGAAATTCCCGCCAGAAGGTTTCTCGTTGAAATGGTATCGCAATATTTTTGATGTCGAAATGTTTTTGTCTACGTTCAAAGTTACGATCATCGTCGCGCTTGCCGGCAACCTGATTGCGCTTCTGCTCGGCGTACCTGCTGCATATGCGCTGAGCCGCTATCAGTTCAAGGGCAAGGGGCTGCTCAATGCCATCTTTATCTCGCCGATTTTGATCCCTGGGGTTGTGCTCGGCTTCACGATGCTCAAGTATTTAGTCGTGAAATTCGAACTGCCCGTATATACAAGCTTGCTGATCGGACACATCGTGCTGATGCTGCCATTTATCATTCGGGTCATTGCATCGAGCTTGGCGAACTTCGACTATTCCGTTGAAGAAGCGTCCATGAGCTTAGGTGCGAGCCGACTGCAGACATTCTTCACGGTCGTGCTGCCTAACATTCGTTCTGGTCTTATCGCGGGTGTTCTGCTCGCATTCCTGGAATCGTTCAACAACGTAGATATTTCCGTGTTCATGACGGGACCTGGGGTCAGCACATTGCCGATTCAAATGCTGACCTATGTCGAGAATTACTTCGACCCGACGATTGCAGCAATTTCGGTGTTGCTGATGGTCATTACAGCATTGCTTATGTTCTCAATTGAACGCTTAATGGGACTCTCCTACTTCACGAAAAATAACTAGCATACATCGGAGGCCAACGATCATGGAATTGCTATCCCTTCAAAATATATCTGTTGCATACGAGAAAAACCTGATCTTGAAAGACTTCAACCTAAGCCTGAACGAAGGCGAGCTGATCTCTCTGCTCGGACCATCAGGCTGCGGCAAGACGACAACACTGCGCCTGATTGCTGGCTTCCTGGAAGCGAAGGACGGCAAGTTCCTATTCCAAGGGAAAGATTATACACGGGTGCCGGTGAACAAGCGTAACTTCGGCTTCGTATTCCAGAGCTATGCGCTGTTCCCGCACATGAGCGTGTTCGACAATGTCGCGTACGGCTTGAAGCTGCGCAAGGTGGACAAGTCGTCCATCGCGAAGCGTGTACATGAGATGCTGGAGGTTGTAGACCTGAAGGGCTTCGAAAAGCGATTCCCCGGAGAATTGTCCGGTGGACAGCGTCAACGCGTTGCAATCGCTCGTGCGCTCGTCATTCAGCCGGATCTGCTCCTGTTCGACGAACCGCTTAGTAACCTGGACGCGAACCTGCGCGTCAATATGCGTGTAGAAATTCGCCGTATTCAGAAGCAGCTTGGGATTACAAGCGTGTATGTATCTCACGACCAAGAGGAGTGCTTCTCCATTTCAGATAAGGTTGCCATCATGAACAAAGGCGTCATTGAGCAATTGGATGCGCCTGCGAACATTTATAAATACCCGGCCACTGAATTCGTTGCCCGGTTCATCGGCTTCAACAACTTTATCGACATTGGCGAAATGCATGATGACGGAGGAGCGATTACGATACACGGCGCAGAAGGAGTGAAGATGCAGGTCATCCATCGCTCAGGCCATCCATTGTCCAGCTCGATGAAGGGCGCTATTCGTCCAGACGATCTTCTGGTAGCTACAGACAGCGAATGTACGGCTGGGATTGGCGGCTTAACGGCTGAGGATGTGGAAGCGGGATGGAACCAGATTGACGGTCAAGTGAAAATCAGTACCTTCCTCGGTCGCAGCTATCAATACATCGTCGAAACGCCGCTTGGCGAATTCACGGTAAATCGCGAAATGGAGACGCCGTTCGAACGCGGTACAGCCGTGAAGCTCGTACTGCCGAAAGAAAAAGTCGTTCTGGTGAGAACTTCGAACTAATATGAACTACCTCTATACCAACGAACGAAGGACAGCGAGGAGTGGAATACATGAAAATAGATTTGTTGGTAACGAACGTCAGCGTATATAACGTGTATTTGAAACGATTCATACAAGGGAATGCCGCCATTCAGGATGGGCGTTTCCTCTACATTGGGAATCGCGGAACGGATGCATTCGAGGCGGTCAAAGTCGTGGACGGAACGGGAAAGTACATGATTCCAGGCCTCGTCGATATCCATCTTCATATTGAGAGCACGATGGTTACGCCGCAGACGTTCTCGCACGGCCTAATTCAAAACGGGGTCACGACGATTGTATCCGAGCCGCATGAGATGGCGAACGTGTTCGGCGTTGAAGGCGTGAAGGAAATGATCAATGCAAGCAAGGGCTGCACAGCGGACATCTTATATGCAATTCCGAGCTCAGTGCCTGCAACGCCACTGGAGACCACGGGCGGGGAAATCGACATTGCAGATATCGATGAGCTGCTGAAGGATGAGCGGGTTGTATGCTTGGGCGAGATCATGAACTCGGTCGATGTTCTGCGAGACCCGGACTGCAAAACGAATCGTATCCTGCACCATATCCGCAGCAATTACCCGAATCTCGTTATCGAGGGACATACGCCGAAGAAGCTGGTTGATCTAGAACTGGCACGCTTCATGTTCGCAGGAGTAGACTCCGATCATACCGAGCAGGCCGTGGACAGCATGCGCGATCGGATGGCGAACGGCATGTTCCTTGAGATTCAGGAGAAGTCGATGACACCGGACATTATGGATGTACTCATTCATGAGGACGTAGCAGAGCTGTTCTGCTTCGTAACGGATGACGTCATGGCGGATACCTTCGTTCAAGACGGCCATTTGAATCACTTAGTTAAAAAGGCGATGGCTATGGGCATGAAGCCGGAACGCGCGATTTATGCGGCTACGTATACGCCAGCCAGACGGATGCACTTGTACGATCGCGGAGCAATTGCACCGAATAAAGTGGCGGACTTCGTACTGCTCAGCGACGTTGAGCAGTTCGACATCGCATCGGTATACAAGCATGGACGCTTGGCTTATGAGGCTGGAACAGCCTATGAGCAAGAGCGCGGTGAACGCCAATTCCCGTCTCATTTCTATGAGAGTGTGAAGTTGCAGAAGCTAACGGCAGAAGATTTCCAGGTAGCTGCAGAGGCTGTTGATGGCGAGTATCTCTGCCGCGTCATGCAGGTGTTGAACGGAACGACGAACACGAAGGAACTGCATGAATCGGTACGTGTGGCAGATGGAGAATTGAAGTGGCAGGAGAGTCCATATGGGTTGATTGCTACCTTCGAACGTTATGGCAAGAACGGCAACCGTGCTTACGGACTCATTACGGGCAACACGATTAAGCGCGGAGCGATTGCGACGACGTATTCACATGACAATCACAACCTGCTTGTCGTAGGTCATTCACAGGCAGATATGGTGCTTGCGGCCAATACAGTCATTGCGGATCAAGGCGGCTTCTGTGTCGTTGATGACGGCAAGGTGATTGCACATATTCCGCTGCCTGTCGGCGGCATTTTGTCAGAGGAGCCGTTCGAGGAGTTCGGACAAGCCGTGAAGAAGCTGCGCGAGGCGATGGAATCAATCGGCTACGAGCATTACAACCCGATTATGTCGCTGTGTACGCATTCCTTGCCAGTAAGTCCGGCGCTGAAGCTAACGGATCTGGGATTGATCGATGTTCATGCTGGACAGGTCGTTCCGCTTCTGGTGGAAAAGGTTTGAACAACCGTATCGACTGCGAACCGTTGAGGTATATTCCAGCATGTGGTATGATAACAATAAGGAAGGAGCAGAACTGCTCCTAAGCACAAACATCTTGAGTGGGTTTCCCCTCCAGATTAAGAGTTAAGGTAAAGAAGTAACCCATTTCTGGCGCCAACCTTGATGGGTTACTTCTTTTTTCTATCCATGTAAGTCAGCAGCGCGACGATAAACGTGGCGAACATGATCATATCAGAAAAGGAGAAGTTCATAGGACTCACCTCCTTTCAGGAGGGAGTCTTTCCACTCAAGGTGTGTTGTGTCAGATTATTATACCACATATTAACATTGTCTTTTCTCTGGTTGTTTTACTTGAAACCAAGATTATAGGCGAAGAGTCGTAGGGATTGTTGCATCCTTACGGCTCTTCTCGTATTAGATCAGCCAAAGGGCTAAATTAACTACGACTATAAATTTTCAAGTAGGATCATTTGCCGTCGGTTTCTCGTACCTGCGTAGAATCCCCCGAAATCAATTGTGGCTGGAACACGATCTTTTGCTTCGGCATGTCTGGATTGTCTGCTTGGCGGAGCAGCAATTGAATCGTTTCCTTGGCCATATCGGGAATTGGCTGTGCGATCGTCGTGAGACGCGGCACAACGATTTGAGACAGGATCGTATCGTCGAATCCAATGATGGACAAATCGTTAGGAACCTGCAAGCCGATCTGGTGTGCAGACTGCATAGCGCCGACGGCTAGCAAATCATTGCAGGTGAATATCGCAGTCGGACGGGAAGACTGCTGCAGTATTTGATTTGCGCCGGAACACCCTTCTGCGACAGACGAGTGAACGACTGTGATCCATTGATCGTTCGGCTCGATTCCTGCATCCTTCATCGCTTGCTTGGCGCCTCGAACCCGGTGCTCACCGCTTGGGCTGTCCTCTGTAATGATGCCGATATCGGTATGTCCAAGCTGGAGCAGGTGACGAATCGCCTCGTAGCCGCCTTTATAGTCATCCACGGTCACGGTGTGCATGGTCAGGGATGTGATGTCTTTGGAGAATAGCACGATGGGGAGACTGTCGGTAATGTAGTCTTCTAGCTGCGACCATTTTGTAAATTGGCAGGCAATGATAAGCCCGTCAATTTGCTTGCGCTGCAATAGGGAAATGTAATTTAGCCCTTTATCATCCTTATTGTCTGTGCTGCACATAACAATACTGTATCCGGACGCTTGCGCTTGATCCTCCAGATTGCGGGCCACCTCAGCGAAAAAGGGGTTGGCCAGATCGGAGATGAGCAGGCCGAAGGTGGACGTTTTCTTTCCGGTTAACGCGGAAGCAACTACACTCGGCTGGTATTGCAGCTCTTTCATAATATGGAGGACACGCTCACGTGTTTTGGCGCTAATATTGCCTGTTTGATTGACGACCTTCGATACAGTGGCTATGGATACGCCAGCCGCCTTGGCTACGTCGTAAATAGTTGATTTCATAGGTAACTCCTCATCGTTCTTCGCACTTCTTGTGTACGTCTTCTCTTTATTTCTCATTATACAACAAAAGGAGAATGGACTACGCCATTCTCCTGTAAGAGACTGATCGAAATAAGCGGCATCACTTTTTTTCAAAAAGCCACTCGTGTTCGGGATCATTGTGGAACTTCCATGTACGCACAGGTCCCGCCATCACGTTCAAATAATAGGAATCGTACCCTGGAGGCGCGGATACCGGGTGGTACCCCTCTGGAACTAGGACGACATGGCGGTGCGGCACGGCCATCGTCTCATCCAACGAACGGTCGTCATTGTATACGCGCTGCATAATGAACCCTTGCTCAGGATTGACTTCATGATAATAGGTTTCTTCCAAATAAGATTCCTGCGGCAAATTTTCCTGATCGTGCTTATGCGGCGGATAGCTGGACCAATGCCCGCCAGGCGTGAACACCTCTACGACGAGCAGGCTGTCCGCCTCTTTTTGTTCCGGCAAAATATTATGGATATGCCGCTCGATGCTGCCAGAACCGCGTGTTTCTACACCGACATCTTCAGGAGCGATGACGCGAGCCGGGTATGTCCCCTTGCCAGGGGCCGCACAGACAGCTAGTTCTAAGGCCGTTTCGGCCTGAACGGTATATCGATCATGGTTCGGCACGTAAACCGAATACGGAGGAATGCGTTCAAATACACTCATGCGCTGTCCAAGCACACCGAACGACTTTTTCGAAGTGCTGACCTCAGCCTTCCCGCTCAGCAGGACAAGGCATACCTCCTGCTCGTTTTTATCGTTTTGCAGCGTTTCTCCCGGCTTCAGCGAATACAGCTCGAATCCTACATACTTCCAGCCTGCGCTTTGCGGCGTAACGGAAATGACCTTGCCTTGCTTATCTCTTGGTTGTGGCGATACGAGTAATTTAGACATAAAGGCGGCCTCCTTGCCTAAGTAGAGAATAGTTTTATCAATACAAATCCTATATTTTAATGGGCTATCTTAACAGGCATCCCGCTGCGCAGCGACTCTTTGGCCGCTAGCGCGATGCGTTCCGCCTGCAATCCGTCGTTGGCATCGCAGACGACTGGGTCATCGTGCATAATGGCTCGGACAAAGTCTTGAACCTCTTGGATATAGGCCTGCGTATAGCGTTCGATGAAGAAATGTAGCGGCTTGTCCATATGAACTCCACTAGCCGTCGCAACAACTGCTGTAGAAGGACGATCGTTCTGTGTTGAGACACAGCCATCAGAGCCGAATGCCTCCAGACGCTGATCATAGCCGTACACGGCCTTGCGGCTGTTCTCGATAATGCCGAGCGCACCGTTGGCAAAGCGCAGACTAACAATGGCTGTGTCGATATCATTCAATTCCCCGATTTTCGGATCGACCAAATTCGCTCCTTGCGCATATACCTCAACGACCTCGCTTTGCATGACATAGCGAGCCATGTCGAAGTCGTGAATTGTCATATCAATGAACAATCCGCCGGACTTGGCGATATACTCTGCCGATGGCGGCTCTGGATCGCGCGACGTAATGCGCAGCAGGTGTGGGGCTCCAATGCCTCCGGATTGTACGACGTCACGCGCTTTTTTGAAATTATGGTCAAAGCGGCGGTTAAATCCGACCTGCATTTTTACGCCGGATTTCTTAACCGCAGCTAGTGCTTGCTCTGTCGTTTCGATTGAGAAGCTGACAGGCTTCTCACAGAAAATATGCTTGCCGGCTTCGGCAGCCTCGCGAATGATGTCCGCATGTGTGCTGGTCGGTGAACAAATAAACACCGCTTGAATATCCGGGTCATGAAGAATGTCTTGATAATCGTTCGTGACAACAGGGATTCCATGCGCGGAAGCCCATTCGTTCAACCCTTCCGTATATACGTCTGATATTGCGCGAACGCGGATATTGCTCATTTGTTGAATATGGCTGGCATGCAGCTTTCCAATTCGTCCGGCACCGATGATTCCTACTTGCAGCATAATAATCCCTGCTTTCTCTGAGTGTGATCGAAAAATTGTTCTGTATATGGAACAGTAAAACGACTTACTAGGCAAAGTAGGGAAAGCGCTTAACTCATATTTTAACTATAGGCTATGTTCCAGAGGTTGGCAAGGTGAAAAATCAATAATCGAGTAGGATTTCGCTGTGTAGTAGGGAAAATGGCGAGTTATTTTAAATAGGAAAAGAAGATGTGCAAGTGAAAAAAAGAACTTATTAAATCATTGAAAAAGCGTTTACATTACCAAATTGGTGTGCATATAATTAGCTAAAAGGTAAGCGCTTAACTCAACTCGCAACAGAAAGAGACTGCATCATAATGGCCTCAGTCCTGCAGAAAGAGGGCATGAGGCAGAGAACATGGAGGTGCTGACTGGATATGAGTACACTATCATTCCCTAAGGATCGGCCATTCGACTTGATTGCCATCGGAAGACTGTGCATCGATCTAAATGCGAACGAAACTAATCGGCCAATGGAGGAGACGAGAACGTTCACGAAGTACGTGGGCGGATCTCCAGCGAACATTGCAATTGGGGCGGCACGCCTCGGCATGAAAAGCGGATTCATCGGCAAGCTGTCCGATGATCAGATGGGCCGTTACATACGACAATATTTGAACGATCAATCGATAGATACGTCGCAGCTTGCTGTTGATGATACGGGAGCAATGACAGGATTAGCTTTTACTGAAATTAAAAGTCCTACAGATTGCAGCATTCTGATGTACCGTGACCATGTAGCGGATCTCCTCCTTAAGCCGGAAGAGGTATCTGAGGAGTATATCAAGCAGACGAAGGCGCTGCTCATATCAGGAACGGCGCTCGCTGCGAGCCCGTCACGCGAGGCAGTATTCATTGCCTTGGAATATGCGCGCAAGCATGGGGTATTCGTATTCTTCGATCTAGACTATCGCCCGTACACTTGGAAAAATGTTGCGGAAACCTCGATTTATTATCAGCTTGCGGCGGAAAAATGCGACTTTATCATTGGAACGCGCGAAGAGTTCGACATGATGGAGAAGTTCTCGGGTCAGCAAGCGGACGATCGACTGACTGCAGCGAAATGGTTCGGGCATCACGCGCAGGTTGTTCTCATCAAGCATGGCTCGGAAGGATCGATTGCCTATACGAAAGACGGAGAAGCGCATAGAGGGGGCATTTTCAAGACGAAGGTGCTCAAGACATTCGGAGCGGGCGATTCCTATGCGTCTGCCATGATTTATGCATTGATGCAGGGCTGGGATTTGCCGCGTGCGATGGAATACGGCAGCGCTTCGGCCGCCATCGTTATCTCGCGCCATAGCTGCTCAGACGCGATGCCAACGACCGCGGAACTGGATGAATTCATCAGAAGCGCGGAGCGTGGGGAATAGACCTGAATACCGCTGACACACGACCAAATCTTCCATTGGAATGAAACTGCATTGGATTGAATGCAGCCATAACGGCCCGATGGGGTAGTTTGCGGCGTATGAGATAGTGAGCAAGTTATAAGTCATTCAACATGGAGGGACGGTTCATGCTCGTTACATTAACGGAAATGATGCAGGGCTTGCCGGAACGCAATGCGGCCGTGCCGGCATTTAACGTATTTGGTTATGAGGATGCTTCGGCGGTCATTGCCGCAGCCGAGGAAGTCGGAGCGCCGGTCATATTGGCGACAAATAAGGTGGCGCTTCGCTACATGCCTCTTCAAGTATCAGGAGCGTTGTACAGAAGCTTGGCTGAACGCGCGAAGGTGCCAGTATGCATCCATTTGGATCACGGCGATGGATTCGAGTCGGCAGCCGAAGCGATTATGAGTGGATACACATCCATTATGTATGACGGCTCGCAGCTGCCGCTAGCAGACAATATCCGCAACACGAGGGAAATTGTAAAGCTGGCGCATGCCTGCGGCATTCCTGTCGAAGCGGAAATTGGCGCTGTCGGATATACGGATCCGTCCATGAAGGTGGAGGCGAGGCTGACCGCGCCAGGCGAAGCGAAAGTGTTTGCCGAAGAAACGGGTGTCGACGCCTTGGCAGTAGCGATTGGAACGCTTCACCGGATGGAGGAGCAGTCCGCGCCGATTGATTACGCACGGCTCGCGGAGATTGAGCGCGTCGTATCAGTGCCGCTCGTGCTGCATGGATCGACCGGTGTGAAGGACGATGATTTGCACAGGCTTGCGGCTACACGCATCAGCAAGGTCAATATCGGTACGGCACTCCGCATGGCGTTCGGCAAGACACTGCGCAGCGAAATACTGAACAAACCAAATGAGTTCGACCGCGTTGCCTTATTCGCCCGTCCGATAGAAGCGGTGAAGGAAGCGGCCAAACAGAAGATGCTGCTGCTGAATGCCCATCAAGCTTTGAATGTGTAACTCTTTTGAACGTATAAAAGGAACGGTTTGTTAGGTTCACATCCGGATTTCAGATGTTCTTACTATATATGAAATGACGAGAGGAGAATGGAACATGACAGAAGCAATCACCATTCGCAACTATGTCGGGGGACAATGGAAGGAATCAACATCAGGCAAAACGGAACCGGTATACAATCCGGCTACGGGCGACATTATCGGACATGTCCCGTTGTCCAGCATGGAAGAATTGAATGAAGCGGTAACTGTGGCTGCGGAAGCGTTCCGCACATGGTCGCGTACTGCCGTACCGCGCCGGGCGCGCATCATGTTCAAGTATCAGCAGCTTCTCGTTGAGCATTGGGATGAGCTGGCCAAGCTGATTACGCTTGAGAACGGCAAAAATTTCAAAGAAGCATACGGTGAAGTGCAGCGAGGCATCGAATGCGTAGAATTCGCAGCCGGTGCGCCAACGCTCATGATGGGCAAGCAGCTGCCGGACATTGCTACCAACATTGAATCCGGTATGTACCGTTATCCAATCGGTGTCGTTGGCGGCATTACCCCGTTCAACTTCCCAATGATGGTACCGTGCTGGATGTTCCCGCTGGCGATCGCTTGCGGCAACACGTTCGTATTGAAGCCTTCCGAGCGTACTCCTCTTCTGGCTTGCCGCTTGGCGGAGCTCATGGAAGAAGCGGGCTTGCCGAAGGGCGTTCTGAATATTGTCCATGGGGCGCATGATGTCGTGAATGGATTGCTTGATCATAAGCAGGTGAAGGCGATCTCCTTCGTTGGCTCCCAGCCAGTCGGCGAGTATGTGTACAAGCGCGGCATTGCCAACTTGAAGCGCGTGCAAGCCTTGACCGGAGCCAAGAACCACTCGATCGTAATGGACGACGCGAATCTGGAGAACGCTACGACGCAAATTATCAATGCAGCATTCGGTTCGGCCGGAGAACGCTGCATGGCTTGCTCGGTTGTGCTCGTGCAGGAATCGGTTGCGGACGAGTTTGTTGCACAGCTTGTGAAGGCTTCCGATGAGCTTATTATCGGCAATGGCGAACGCAATGACGTGTTCCTTGGGCCAGTCATTCGCGAAGGTCATAAGGAGAGAGCGATCGGTTACATTGATGCTGGCGTGCAGGAGGGGGCCAAGCTTGTGCGCGATGGCCGCCAGGACGCAGAAACCAATGGCGATGGCTTCTTCATGGGGCCGACGATTTTCGATGAAGTGACACAGCAAATGAAAATTTGGCAGGATGAGATTTTTGCGCCGGTATTATCGATTGTGCGTGTAAAGGATATCGATGAGGCAATCGCTTGGGCGAATGAATCGCGGTTTGCGAACGGTGCCTGCATCTTCACGTCGAGCGGCGCTTATATGAGACAATTCCGTGAGAATATCGATGCAGGGATGCTCGGTGTAAACGTTGGCGTCCCAGCACCGATGGCCTTCTTCCCGTTCTCTGGCTACAAGGATTCCTTCTATGGGGATTTGCATGCGAACGGCACGGACGGAGTAGAGTTCTATACCCGCAAAAAGATGGTCACTACGCGCTGGTAAGGATGGTGTTCGGGATGGAAACGATCCGTTTAACAATGGCGCAGGCACTCGTCAAGTTCCTGGATCAGCAATATGTGGAGTTTGACGGTGTGGAGCAGCGCTTCATTAAAGCCGTATTTACGATATTTGGTCATGGCAATGTGCTTGGATTGGGCCAAGCGCTCGAAGAGAACTGCGGCGGCTTGGAAGTATACCAAGGGCGCAATGAGCAGGGGATGGCTCAGGCTGCCGTCGCATTTGCCAAGCAGATGCGGCGCAAGCAAATATGCGCCTGTACCTCCTCGGTCGGACCGGGCGCAGCTAATATGGTAACCGCTGCGGCAACAGCAACGGCGAATCAAATTCCGGTGCTGCTGCTTCCGGGAGACACGTTCGCCTCTCGCCAGCCCGATCCGGTGCTGCAGCAAATTGAGCAGCCACATGATCTTACCATATCGACGAATGATGCTTTTCGTCCGGTAAGCAAGTATTGGGATCGAATCGTGCGTCCGGAGCAGCTAATGACGGCACTGATTCAAGCAATGCGGGTGCTGACTAATCCGGCCGACACCGGTGCCGTTACACTGGCATTGCCGCAGGATGTACAGGGGGAAGCGTATGATTATCCCGCCTCCTTCTTCGAGAAGCGGGTGCATCGGATCGATCGGAGGCCTGCTTCAGCGGCGCAGCTTGAGGATGCGGTTCGCCTCATCGCTCGCAAACGCAAGCCGCTGCTTATCTGCGGCGGAGGCGTTCGCTACTCCGAAGCGGGAGAGGCACTGGCGGCATTCGCGGAAGCCTTCCATATTCCGTTGGCTGAGACGCAGGCGGGCAAGAGCGCGATCGCAAGCTCTCATCCGCTTAATCTGGGCGGCATCGGAGTGACAGGCAATTCGGCTGCGAATGCGATTGCCAAGGATGCGGATCTCATTATTGGAGTAGGCACGCGCTTTACTGATTTTACGACAGGTTCTAAGGAACTGTTCGGCAATCCTGATATAGATGTCGTGACGGTGAACGTGTCCGAATTTCAAGCGATTAAGATGGATGCAACTCCGATAGTGACTGACGCAAAAGTGGGATTGGAGGAACTTCATCAGCGGCTTCAATCCCTGGATTACCGTTCAGCCTATACAGGGGAGATTCAAGAAGCGCGCGGCGCTTGGGATAAGGAATGGCAGCGCTTGGCTGGCATTCAGTACGTACAAGGCGCAGGTTCATTTACTCCAGAAATTGAGGGTCATTTGGATGAGGCACTGCCAGAATATACGGCGGCGCTTGGCAGCAGCCTGACTCAGACACAGGTTGTGGCCGCCTTGAACCAACTGCTCGGCGACAATGCGATTGTTGTGGGCGCAGCCGGCAGCCTTCCAGGGGATTTGCAGCGGATGTGGCGGGCTGAGACACCGCATTCGTACCATATGGAATATGGCTACTCATGTATGGGATACGAAATTGCAGGCGCGCTTGGCGTGAAGATGGCGGAGCCGGAGCGAGAGGTATACGCTTTTACCGGTGACGGCAGTTACTTAATGCTTCACTCTGAGCTGCTGACGAGCATTCAAGAGGGACGGAAAATTAACGTCCTGCTATTCGACAATAATGGTTTCGGATGTATTAACAATTTACAGATGGGCAACGGCATGGGCAGCTTCGGCACAGAGTTCCGTTCGCGTAACCCGTATACGGGCAAGTTGGACGGGCCTCTTGTCGGCATCGATTTTGCGCTTAGTGCCTCGGGGTACGGAGCCGTTACGTATTCGGTACGCACCATGAAGGAGCTCGAACAGGCCGTGATGGCAGCTAAGCGCCAGAAGGAATCGACGTTGATCGATATTAAGGTGCTCCCGAAGACGATGACCCATGGCTATGATGCATGGTGGAATGTTGGCGTAGCAGAGGTGTCGGTCAAGAAGGCAATTGCCCAAGCCTATGATGAGCGGCGCCAATCCCTGAGCCAGGCACGACCATATTAGCCAATCCTCTCGTATATTCGATGGCAAGTCCGACACGCAATAACCTTTATTAACATGTCACAGAGCAGGAAACAGCAGTAATGGAGCAGGCGGCAGATACCGGGCACGGCATTCAGTTAAGCGGATATTATACGGAATGTTCGATGTTCGGAGCGCTTGACGGACAGCAGAGGATAATAATCGGGCGGTATTTTTTGAACCTAGCTTTGCGAGGTCTTCAAGCCGTCTTTTCAAGCTGTACCGCCTGCCTCCATGATCTTGATTATGACTTCTGGGGAGGAATGGGCATGTTTGCAGCAGAGAGTGTGAAGATTGGGATTGCTCCTATTGGCTGGACGAACGATGATATGCCTGAATTAGGCGGAGAAAATACATTTGAGCAGTGTGTAAGTGAGATGGCGCTTGCTGGTTTTACGGGTACGGAAATCGGCAATAAGTATCCTCGTGAAGTTGAGGTGCTGCGGAAGGCGCTGCATTTGAGGAATCTGGAGGTAGCGAGTGCCTGGTTTAGCGCTTACCTGACTGTAAAGCCGCTTGAAGAAACGGTAGAGGCATTTATTCAACACCGTGACTTTTTGCATGCGATGGGCTCGAAGGTCATTGTTGTATCCGAGCAGGGACACAGCATTCAGGGAGAAATGGATACTCCGCTTTTTGATAATAAGCCGATATTCAACGACGAAGACTGGAAGCGCTTAACTGAGGGGCTTCATCAATTGGGAGAGCTTGCTCGGGCCAAGGATATGCACCTCGTGTACCATCATCATATGGGAACTGGCGTTCAGACAACGGTGGAAATCGAGCGCCTAATGGCTAGCACAGATCCGGAGCTGGTGTCCTTGCTGTATGATACAGGCCACCTTGTATTTTCCGGAGAGGATCCCCTATACATATTGAATCGTTATATGGATCGCATTAAGCATGTTCACTTGAAGGATGTGCGCAAGGATGTGGCGCGCCGCGTACTTGAAGAAAAGCTCAGCTTCCTGCAGGCGGTAAAGGAAGGGGTATTCACGGTTCCCGGAGATGGATGCATTCCCTTCGAACCGGTGTTCCAATCGCTTGCAACGGCTGGATACCGCGGTTGGATGCTGGTGGAAGCGGAGCAGGATCCTGCTCGGGCGAATCCGCTCGAATACGCAATGAAGGCTAGACAGTATATTTTGCAGCAAGCGGGCGTATAAACGGAGGGACGAACAGATGAAACAGGACAAACGAATATCGGTAGGTCTTGTAGGCTTAGGAAGACTCGGGCGGCAGCACGCGGATAATTTGGCGCATCGCATTCCGAATTGCAAATTGATGGCCGTATGCAGTGTGATACCGGAAGAGGTGGAGGAAGCTCAACAAGAGCTGAATGTCCCTTACGGGTATACAAATTATGAGGATATGCTGCGCAATCAAGAACTGGACGCCATTTTTATTGCTTCTCCATCTTCTTATCATTGCGAACAGATTGAGCAGGCGCTGGAAGCTGGGTTTCACGTATTCAGTGAGAAGCCGCTTGGGTTGTACATGGAGGAAGCGCTGCGCGTGCAGAAGGCTGTTCGCAAGCATCCGAATCAGGTGTTTATGCTTGGTTTTATGCGCAGATATGACCGCTCTTATGCTTATGCGAAGAAACAAATTGAAGCGGGTGCGATTGGCGTACCTGTGCTGATTCGCTGTTATGGAATCGATCCGACGCAAGCGATGCCTGGCTTCATGCAATTTGCCAAGAGCAACTATAGCGGGGGCTTGTTCCTCGATATGGCAATTCATGATTTGGATTTGGCTCGGTGGTATTTGGGCGTGGAAGCGGAACGCGTGTGGGCAATCGGCGGTTCTCATCGATATACCGAGCTTGCGGAGCTGAACGATGCAGAAACCGGAGCAGCACTTGTACAATTTGCAGGCAATAAGATGGGGATATTTGTAGCGGGTCGCAATTGTGCGCACGGCTATCATATCGAGACTGAAATTATAGGTACGCAAGGATCACTGCGCATCGGGACTGTACCAGAGAAAAATCAAGTCATGATTCTCGATGATCGGGGTGTCGTGAGAGAGTGCGCAAATGGATTCCTTGAACGGTTTGAACAGGCTTATATGGATGAAGCAGTTGAATTTGTACAGGCAATCCTCGAGGGAAGACAACCGAAAGTAACAGTAGAGGATGGGGTGCTGTCGACCGCGCTTGGCTATGCATGCAAGGAGTCGTTTGAAAGCGGCCAACTGGTAAACGTTCAATTGCCCGCTGCCGTGACTGCCATCAAGTAAGAACAGGGGGTTCTTTAAGCCTTCTCGGTGCAGCAGTCCTTTTTACTTGAACTAGCAAAGATAAGCACAAGATTTCTCTATGCATAGAGGAGGGCTTTCATGACTTACATCACGGTCATCACCTTTTTACTGTATACTGGAATTGTTGCCTGGTACTCTTGGTACAAGACGCGCAGTGTGGATTTGAACAGCTCGGATGGATACTTTCTAGGCGGGCGCAGCTTGTCAGGTATTGTAATCGCTTTCTCTCTGCTGCTGACGAACTTATCGACGGAGCAAATGGTTGGATTAAATGGGCAAAGCTATGCAACTTCCATGGTTGTCATGGCTTGGGAGGTAACATCGCCGATCGCGCTCATCTTCATGGCATTTATCTTCTTGCCGCGTTATTTGAAGTCAGGGATTACGACAATCCCGGATTTTCTGGAACAGCGCTATGATTTGCGTACGCGTCAGATTATCTCGATTTTGTTTTTGCTTGGATATGCTGTTGCTTATTTGCCTACCGTGCTCTATTCTGGTGCACTTGTGCTTGATACGATTTTTAATATTTCGGCTCGATTTGATTTGAGTGATTTCAATATTATATTGGTTGTATCTCTTGCGATTGGGATTACGGGGATTGCTTATGTGGTACTAGGCGGCCTGCGCGCATGTGCACTGTCGGATACGCTGAATGGTGTCGGCCTTATTGTCGGTGGTCTGCTCATTACCGTGCTTGGCCTGGTTGCACTCGGAGGAGGCAATTTGTTCGATGGGGTCAGTACACTGCTGCACAAAGAACCCGAGAAGTTGAACTCGCTTGGTGACAGTTCTTCGCCAGTTCCTTGGGTGACGATCTGCGCAGGGCTTCTCTTCAACAACTTATTCTATTGGTGTACGAATCAGGCGATCGTTCAGCGGACGCTGGGCGCCAAAAACTTGAAGGAAGGCCAAAAGGGCGTGCTGTATGCCGGCATGTTCAAAATTTTCGGAGCGTTCTATCTCGTTCTTCCGGGCATTATTGCCTATCATCTCTTTAACAATTCGCTTAGCAATGCGGATATGGCCTATCCATCACTTGTTATTGAAGTTCTTCCGACGTTACTGTCTGGATTTTTCGCGGCCGTGTTGTTCGGTGCGATATTAAGCTCATTTAATGGAGCGCTCAACAGTTCGTTAACTTTGTTCACCTTGGATATTTACAAGCCGATATTCAAGCCGAACGCGACGGATCAGCAGCTCGTGAAGGCAGGCAGAATTTTTGCCGTCGTGCTTGGTCTTATCGCGGTAGCTGTTGCACCCTTTATTTTGTATGCGCCTTCAGGATTGTACTACTACTTGCAGGAGATGTTCGGATTTTATAACATCCCGATCATTGCCGCTGTCGTTGTCGGCTTCTTTAGTAAGAAGGTACCGGCAGTTGCGCCTAAAATCGCATTGGTTGTCCATATTGTGCTCTATACCCTGTCCAAATTCTTTTTGGGTACGCTCAACTTCCTGTACATTTTAAGTGTATTGTTCCCAGTCTGCGTGTTAGTCATGCTGCTCGTCGGGAAATGGAAACCACGCGAACAGGATTTCGAGCTGTTTGAATCAGGCAAGGTGGATTTGACGCCATGGAAGCATGCGAAGGCATTTACTGTCGTCATGATCGTGCTTATGATCGCTGTTTACATTCTATTCTCTCCATTAGGAATAGCTGCTTAATAGGGAGAGAGGAATCTATCTTCCAGTACTATGAATAAGGGGTTAGCCTGAAAAAAGGAGCTTGGGAGTTTGCGATTCCATGCTAAGTGGGCTGCCCCTTCTCTAGGAAGTCCGTCATCATTATCCTAAGCATCCTTATTATTAATAGAAGGAGTTAGAGGAGAAACATGATTAAGACAAACAAAATTGAAAAAAGGGGTTGCTTTCTCTTATGTAGCTATGGTATATTCTAATTCCTGCTTCGCTAAGAGGCGGGCAACAACAAAATGAGAACAACTTAAAAAATAAGTTGAAAAAAGTTGTTGACTTCGAATGAATGAAGTGATAAGATATAAAAGTCGCCGCTGA
>NZ_MAIS01000046.1:0-47415 GCF_001680695.1 Paenibacillus sp. KS1
CGATGAGTATGACAGCGACGATGATGATGACGATGACGACGATGATGATGACGATGATGATAAATAAGATTGTTTACGACATAGACAAGACAAAAGACGAGGAGCGAACTCCCCGTCTTTTTTACATCGTTCGACTAGAACCCTCGATGCATGAGCAGGATGTGCCGATGGAACCCCCTAATCACTCGTCCCATAAGGTTGAAATACCTCACTCCAATTCCATCGCTCATAGTAATTGGTCCCGAGTGTCAGATTTGGAATCCACACATGCGCATTCTTGCCATCAGGTCTTGACAGCATAACATCTGCTGTCGAACGATTACTTCGAATCCACGCTACCTTCCTTCCATCTTCCACGAACACAGGCGCATAATCGCCGAATCCCATGGCGGGAGCCGACAGCATCGCTTGTTGCCCTGAATCAAGGTCAACCTTCACAAGCTTAGGCAACGGCCTCTTCTCCGCATCGCTTGACCACAACGCTTCGTCAGCTCTCGACGCGACAATTGTACGATCATTGTACCAAGTGAAACCAGTCTCTACTTTGCCCGCAGGAGTATAGATTTGCTGTTTCATTGGTGTCAAGCTGCTTAATAAGGTCAATTTTTTATTGCTTGTTGCTTCTCTTCCCTCACCCGCAATATAAGCAAGTTGATTTGCACTTGGTGCCCAGTTGAACCATTCTTCATCATGGAGCATTGTTCCTACTTTCAGAAAGGTTGTCCCATCTGAAGACAGCAAGCAGAGTGTATTGCTATCTGCAGATAATGAAGCAGTGGGAACAGCAATAAAGGCGATCCATTTCCTATCAGGAGACCATTTGAATGTGCTGGTTAACACGGCGAAGAAATCATCAGTTTGATTGGGAATCCGATACAGCAGTACTTTATTGGGTGTACCTGTTTCGGTGTCTAGGCCAATACGATATAACAATATATCCTCCCATTTCCCAGTTGGCAGCAGCTTAGAGAGTGTGGATACCAAAAAACCATTTCCGCTCGGATTCCAAGCATAGTTCCCGATGTTGTCTTCTATCGTTGTCACAATTGGGGTGCTAGGTGTATCCACATTGGCCATTCGAAGCGTGTAATCGGTTTGAAATGCGACTATGCCGTGCTTGGGCGACCACTGTATATTCTGACCCTTTCCTACTCTTCGAAGCGATTTCGTAGTCATATGGTATACCCAAACCTCATTTTCTTCCTTGCCTTTTGTAAAAGCGACCCACATCCCGTCATGCGACCATTTGGGATTCCGGATGTACTCCCCTGTTGTGATCTGTGTCTCTTGTGTGCCGCTAGTTATCCATAAATCATTGTTGCGAATAAACGCAGCTGTATAGGACGAATTTGTCGGCCATCCACTAGAGGGTGTCGACCATACGAACATCAGCACGAATACAACTATGGCTTGTATGCACTTTCTCATGACACACCTACTTATCATTTTCCTTAGTGTGCCACTGAAGCGAACAGCATATGTGTTGGCCAGATCATGCATGGATACATTTACAAAAACGTCCGTAACTCTAGTCGATTATCTTTTTAGAAATTCAATCGAATATGATCTTCCTCATGATACTATGCGAATTCCTAACATATAAAAACACTCGATTTATAAGCTGCCGTCAGCTTCATAAATCGAGTGCTATCACTCTTACAATTGGCATTATACTAATCGACAAACCGATATTCCCAGAATACTTCCTTACTATATTTAGCTCGAAATGCCGGATCGTCCAACGTTCCATGGTCTAATAAGAACCTCACTTGCGATTGATGGGCATGAATGGCATAAATCTTTTGCTCGACAAAGTCACTAACATCATTCACTACGCCCGGCTCGCCTAGCACAGCCTTACGATTCGAAGAAAATGCGATGCACAGTACTGTAGGGCGCTCGCTCTCAGGCAGCAGCTTCACCGCTTGCACGACGGCAGCTCCAGTTGCATCGTGATCTGGATGCACACTATGTCCTGGATAGAACGTGTATACAATCGCTGGCTTAAGCTCTACCAGCAAGTCTGCAACTCTTCGCGCCAGCTTCTCCTGTTTTTCGAACTCAATCGTTTTATCATGATACCCCCACATGCGGACATCCTCGATTCCGATCCGCTTGCACGCCTCCAGCAATTCTTGCTTGCGGATGAGCGGCAATGTCACCCGATTGGCAAAGAGAGGGTTACCCATGTTCCGCCCCATCTCTCCCAATGTCAAGCATGCATAAGTAACGGTCATGCCTTGATGAATATGTCTCGCCAATGTACCTGCCATAATCCCTTCATCATCGGGATGAGGCAGCACGACGACAATGCGCTGTTGTGATTCCATTTGATGTCCCCTCTTCAGTTGTCTCCTAATAATGATCATTCGCAATCAGCAGTGAGAAGGCTTGTTCCTTAGAATGGCTGCTCACTAAGCATGAAGCTGACAAGCAAACGTCCCTCCGAATCATGGCCGGCCATAATCAGGCGTTTCTCGTCGCTCTCTTCCCAATGTGTCAGCCCTTCCGCATAAATCCACCCTTGCTCTGTCTTTAGGCCGATACGATAAGGGCCTGTTCCTGCCAATGTGCCATGTGAATAGCGGACGGGGGCATTTTTAAAAAATACGGATGCTGTCATTTTTGATTTATCCCGATGTGCCGCATAAGCACCAGTAGTCATTTCAAGATGCGCATATAACAACTTATCCTGTAAGCTTTGCAGCTGCTGTTGAACGCGATCTGGTTGTATAAGTTGCATGATTCGTTCCTCCATGGATCAATTAACCGCTGACTTTATGATATGAATTTCAGTTCTCATTGTATCATATAAAGTTATAGCTTACGTACCTATTCGAGCAAACAACCCGCATCCTCCCCGTACCCTGCTTTAGCTTGCAATTAATGACCTTTCTCGTCTCGACTTCACATTAACAAGGTATATGCTGAACAAAATGAAGACAAGTCCTACTACCAAATTGATCGTAAATTGTTCATGCAAAAATATGACACTTGCGATATTCGAGATGAGTGGAATTAAAAAAGTAAAGGCCCCCACCTTGCTGGCCTCCCCAGACCCGATCAGCACAAAGTAAGTCAGCCAGCCTAATGCGATGACGAAAATAGATATAAACAATAAATTCAAGATAAACGCCAAGTCCCATACAATATCTGACCAGTTCTCAATGAATGCCCCCGAACCCGTTAGCAGCAAGCCTCCGATCGTTTGCTGCAGCGATACGACCCACAGGGAGTCGACACGCTCGCTAATTCGCTTCATATAGACGGTTCCGAATGCCCAGCTAAGTGCCGTACCAAGTGCGAGACCAATTCCAATCACCGATGCATGCCCAATAATGCCAAACGCACAAATGACGGCAACACCCAAGAAACCAAGCACTAAGCCGAACATTTTTCTCGGATGCATCGATTCGCCCAGCCATAGCCATGAGAACACGCCTAGCAAGACAGGCTGAAGAAATACAACTGCTGAAAAAAGCCCTGCAGGCGTATAGAGCAAACCGAATGTCATTTGGCCATAGTACAGCACAATATTCAAAAAGGCAGACACTAAATAAATGGGCCACGTTTCCTTGAGTCGCAGGCTTTTGTATCGCGGCAGCGCAAGCAGGAGCAAAATGATCCCCCCGATAAAGGTACGCAGCTCCGCAAATAGCAATGGCGGCGCATACTGAAGGCCTATTTTCGTCAAGGGCCAATTCACGCCCCACATAATCACAAGAAAGACAAGCAGCAAGATCGTTTTATGTTTGGACAGCTGATTCATCATATTCATCCATTCCTTCCCTACCATTCTATCTGTAAAAGTTTACTTACACCTCCATGTATCATGTTATATTGTTTATGTGCATAAATAAAATGAATCATTGTTATAAGGAGCATATCAAAATTGTTATGACCATTACACAATTGCGTACTTTTTTGACCGTAGCTGAAACTTCCAGCTTTACAAAAGCCGGAGATATTCTTCATATGACGCAGCCTGCAGTTAGCCGTGCCATTTCAAGCTTGGAAGCCGATCTAGGCGTTACTCTTCTGATTCGTGATCGAAAGAACGGCATACTGCTAACAGATATAGGAAGGCGCATGCTCATCCATATTCGCGACATTATGAATGGAATTGAGAAGCTGGAGCAAGAGGCAGCTGCGGAGAAGGGATTAGAGATTGGCACGATCCGCATTGGCTCATTTCCAACCGCATCTGCCTTTTTCTTACCTAAGATTATTAGCCGTATCGAGCACAGATTTCCTCAATTGGAAATCGAACTGTATGAAGGGACAATAAACGAGGTTAACAAATGGTTAGCTTCGCGCGAGATAGACGTCGGTATTGTTACACAGCCTAATAATGAATTTGAAGCCATACCGCTGTATAGTGACAAGATGGTTGCACTGTTGCGGGAAGATCATCCCTTATGTCACAAGCCCATTATTTGCATTCAAGATCTGAATGATGAACCGCTCATCATTTGCAAGGGAGGTAATGAAATCCCCATCATTGACATTTTTGAGAAGACGGAAACCAGTATGAATATCAAGTTTGTCGTTCATAACACGGGGGCTCTGCTCAATATGATCCAGGAAGGGCTGGGAGTGGCCATTTTATCAGAATTATCACTGATTACTACACCTCCTCATATAGTGACACGCGAGCTCGATCCGATGGTACGAAGAGAGATTTTATTAGCTGCCCCTTCCCTAACGGAATGTTCACTTGCCGTCCAATTATTCATACGAACAGCTCAGGAGTTATTTTGTCATAAAGAAGAGCCTTGATACTCAGATTCTGTTCTGATTCCATCAAGGCTCTACATTATTCCAATTTTGCTTCTAGCACAAACAGCCCTGCCTCAATTGAGAACAGGGCTGTTCTTCATTTTATTCACTCTTCGACTACTTACCGACTACTAACGCCATAACAAATCCATCATAGCCTTTGCTTCCAACGGTTTGGATCGCCGTAGCATTTAAGCGAGGCTCCGCAGCAATCAGTTCGAAGAAGCTGCGCACGCCTAGTACGCTTGGATCATCGCTATACTCGTCCACGACAGCGCCGCCGCGGACGACATTGTCCCCGATTATGAGCGTTCCCGGACGGGATAGCTTTAAAGCCCATTTCAAATATTCCGGATTGCCCTGCTTGTCTGCATCAATAAAAATAAGATCGAAGGGACCGCGCGCTTCTTCTTCAAGCTGAGCAAGCGAATCAGCGGCAAGTCCTGTTCGAATCTCCACTTTATCCGCTACGCCTGCGTTCAGCAGGTTCGATTGTGCGACTTCAGCGTGCTTGAGACTGGCTTCCAGCGTGTATACCCGGCCATCCTGCGGCAGTGCACGGGCAAACCAAATCGTGCTGTAGCCGCCTAATGTGCCGATTTCTAATATCGTTCGAGCAGCTTGAAGTTTGGCCAGAAGATGCAGCAGTTTGCCTTGATTGGGCGATACATCATGAGCCGGCAAGCCTGCTGCGGCATTTGCTGCCAGTACCGCTTCCAGCACAGGATCGGAAGGAATGAGTTGCTGATTAAAGTAATGATCAACTGCTGTCCATGTATCTTGTTGATTCATGTCCTTGCCTCCTATTGATTCATATACTCTTACCTGTTTAGATAGAGACGTTCTACGATCTCTTTCATATGCGTCAACTTCTGCGTACTCCTGCTGCAATATTGATGGGTACGCTGCTCTAGACCGTAACGATCTATGATCACAACCACCCCTCTCATGATCCAGAGGTGGATATTTTCTAGCAGTAAGTCAGCGTCTACCTTCCCGTATAGCATATATCCCTCTATGAAACTGTGCAATGACCTAATACGATCTTCTTGTTCGCCAGTCCACTTCACACTAGAATCCAGCAGGGCAGCAAGATCAAAATGAGTATTGCCGTAACGCGCTTCACCAAAATCAATGATGCGGCATCCTGAATGCGTATATATGACGTTCCACATGCCAAGGTCGGCATGAATCATACCATTCTTCTCATGCTGGTAGGAAATTGCTTGCGTGACTGGAGCCTGGAGTTCACACAGCCATTCTGCTTCCTCATCACGGTATCGCTTTTGCACTCGATTCCATGTCGCGTCCAAGTCATACCGATCTGGCTGATCTGGGATGTTATCCTCATGCTGCATGACAAGATGCATTTGCCCCGCCGTTTGTCCCAATTCAAAATAGTCGGTCTCCTCGCACGCTATCGAATCCATATAAGGTTGTAGGTTGTAGTAAGCTTCATCCAACTTGATACTAACATCTTCCGCTGCAAGAAGGATTGGAGGTGTAATGTTATAGGATTAACGGCTCACTTATCATCTTCTGCATTCCATTCATTATGAAATTGCTCCAAGAACTCTTCCATAACAAGATGACGCTTATGAGCCAATTGTTTGCCACTGTTTGTATTCATGAGCGTCTTCAGCTTTAACAGCTTCTCGGAGAAATGATTAATGGCCGTGGAAGGCTGCTGCCTATACTCGCTTTCGGTCATCGCTTCCCTAGGAGCAAGATAGGGATCATGCATAAGGTGACCCTTGCATCCAGCATATGCGAATGTGCGTCCGATTCCGATTGCCCCCATTGCGTCCAATCGGTCTGCATCCTGCACGACTTGTCCCTCAATCGAGTCCATTGGCGGATTATGACCGCCATTGTAGGACATATTCGCAATGATCGAAAGGACTTTGTCGCGAATCTTTGAATCGACGCCATTTGACTCCAGCCACTGTGCAACTTTCTGCAAGCCGCTGTCATGATCCGGATTAAGCTTGGCATCTGCCACATCGTGAAGCAGCGCCGCCATTTCACATATGAGCACGTCCGCTCCTTCTTCACCTGCGATGCGGACTGCCAGGCGCCTTACCCGAACAATATGCCACCAATCATGCCCGCTGCTGTCGCGGCACAGCTCTTCGTGGACATATTGCTCTGCTCGTTCAATCCATCCTCGCTGCTCCTCGTTCATCTTCATTCTACTGCCTTCCGAATGTCCGCAAGCTGTGGCGACGCCGGATGTCGCAACGCCTCCAGGACAGCCTGAGCTTCATACCCATCACGAAAATCGAAATAATCTGCATGCTCTCCGTGAATGGCCCGAATGACCTGAGCGACTATCGGAGTTTGCTCGATTTCTTCAACGGCAACTTTCTCCAGTGGCTGTCCAATTGCTCCAACATGCAGCTCACTCCAATTTTCAAGGGCAATTGTGCCTTTACTGCCATAAACAACGAGAGAAACACGTTCCGCGCCTGCCATGCCCGATAAGCCATTCACATAGATCGGAACCTCACTGTTCAGCAGCATTTTTGCGCGTATCCCTGTTTCACAGCGTTCTTCATCCGCTGGCAGTTCCAACTCGCTCTGTACATGCGTAATCGTGCCGAACAGTTTCTGTATAACGTTAATCCAGTGAACGCCTACTTCTAACACGAATCCACCCTGTGCTCGTGTCGAAATCCAGCTATTATGCTGCCAGCTGCGCGGCCATGTCGGAAAATGCAGGATAAGCTCCATACTGCGGATCGTTCCAATGGCCTGCTCCTTAATCATCCGTTCCATTCGTTTCACAGATGGCTCGTGTGGCATCGAGAAATGAATAGCATGAACAACGTTCGCTTCTTCTGCCAGCTTGAGCAATTCAGCAGCTTCTTGTAAATTGTTAGCAAGCGGCTTCTCACAGAAGACATGAATTTTTTTGCGTAATGCCGCGCATACGAAATCATAATGATAGGCAGGAGGGACAGATACGTATAGAAGATTGATATCCAATTCTTCTATCATTTTGGAATAGTCTGTATAGTACTGCACATGCGGATAATCCTTCTGATATTGTTCATGTGCAGCCGCATTCGCCTCACATATCGCAACCAGCTCCACCTTTTCTGCCAACCCTGGATTGGAAATGGTTCGAATCATGTACCTCCCCATATTTCCTAAACCTACAACAGCTAATTTGATCTTGTTCTTCGTCATTGTTCGTTCTCCATTCCATTCGCATGTTGTTGTATGTATAAGTTCCACAATTCGGCAACAGGGACAGCTTTTCTGCTGCTGCGCTCCGCCGAGCCTTCTTCCGTCCACAACGGTGGATAATAACTGATTGCTTCATTTCCTTTCAGCGCTGCTATATCGTTTTCCCAGCCATCCCATCTGAATGTACGGTAAAAAAGCTCCAAGTCCCCATCGGCCAGCCACTCACAAAAATCGGAGTAAGACAATTCCGTATCCTCCCACTCTAATGTATCCGGGGCAAAATAATAGACGTTATGTCCTTCGCTAGCGAAACAGCCGCCATTCAAGGCAAAGAAACCACCTGCCAAGTCATAAGCAATTATGCATGCACCATGTAGCAGAGTGATGCCAATGTCATTACCAAAGCCATTCCAGCTCAGTAAATCGCCAAATACAGCATCATTTCCGGAGCCAAGCAGCTTAATCCAACCGCCATCTACGAGGACACCTCCCGAATGACGCGCAATCGCGCCTATATAACTATTTTCGCTTACTTGCAGACTCGATACTGTATTCTGTGCTCGTGCAGGATCAACGAACAAGACGTTAATGCGGTTGGTTCCTTCGTCAAAAATACGGATTATCTCGTTCCATGTCTGCTCATTCACGTTCACGTCACCATTCACATCACTGCTCAATATCTCATCCCCTTTTCCGTCATGATATTCTTGTTGATAGAAAGTGCAAATAGCGTTATTAGCCTCACAGTTTCATGTCTCTGTCCTACTATGCGCTATATGAACCAAGACCGTCAATCAAAATGAATGCCTTAAATTTGAAATGGTAGTTATGCAAAATCTGTTCTCTCCTTCTTCCTGATGTAAAATGAGTAGATCTTACGCAGTCGGAATTGATATATTTCTCAACATGTAATGGTGATTGAGGCCTGTTCCATTACCGAACGGCACTTGTCTCATCGTTCACGAAAAACAAAATTAGGTAGCAAGAGGCAAGAGGCATCCCATTGGTCGGGATGCCTCTCATTTGCAGCATTGTTATTTATATGGACGATTCGCTGCTGCTATATACCTGAGCTTTTCGCTCCCTTTGCCGTATGACAGATTATAGTCCAAGTTCTGCAGCATAGTTGCCCCAGTGAGGTCGGTTCCCATCCTCATCTACGAAATCATACTCGTCAGACAACCCCCACGAGCTAAGGGATTGCCCCGTCTTTTCCATTTTGTTCGGATCTGCCGCAAGCGCCGCAATTGCTCTTCCGACATACATCGGTGTTTCCGACATGATGAAATGCGGATCCTGCTTCACCGCATCCTTCCAATTCTCCTTCGTCACACCGAAGAGTTCAAGCATCGCCTCCGAACGCAAAAATCCAGGCGTAACCGCTACAGCAGTTACTCCGTGTGGGCGCAATTCTTCCGCCATCGCTGCTGCTAAGTGAATAGCTGACACCTTAGCTAAGCTGTAATACAGATTGCCGCGATAACGATAGTCAACGCCGTCTGTAATCTCAATAAGGAGCCCTTGCTTACGCGCTACCAATAGCGGAGATCCATAATAACTTGTGATCATATGCGAGTGAACCGCACGCTCCTGCATGAGTAGACCGCCCGCAAGCGAATGTTCCCAGAACGGCGTTCCCCATTCGGTTAATGGGTCTCCTCCCCATACATCATTGACCAATATATCAAGACGGCCATTCTGTTCCCTGCGAACTCGTTCGAAGAGAGCCTTCACTTCTTCTTCCTTCGTATGATCCACGCGCACTGGAATTCCGACTCCCCCGTAAGCCGTCACGATGTCTGCCGTATCTTCAATGGTTTCACTGCGCTTCATATCGGATTGGAGGGATCGTGCGCTCCGCCCCGTACAATATACGGTTGCTCCAGCTTCTCCAAGCATCGCCGCAATCCCACGGCCTGCCCCGCGGGTTGCTCCTGCTACTACCGCAACTTGGTCTTGTAATGGCTTCATGAATTGTCCTCCTCAATCGACATGTCTTCGATCTCATTATATCGGGACATATATGACAGCAACTGTCATATTGGATATGATACACTAAGATCACCTTGCAACCAAGAAAGGATGAGTTCGCTTGAGAGCTGATCGTTTACTGTCGATTCTGCTCATGCTGCAAAGCTACGGGAAGATGACAACCCGAGACCTCGCCGACCGATTAGAGGTCTCCGAACGAACCATTATGCGGGATATGGAATCACTCAGTATCGCCGGTATCCCCGTCTACGCTGAGCGTGGTTCCTACGGAGGGTGGTCCTTGTCAGAAGGGTATCGAACGCAATTGACGGGAATGAAGCCGCAAGAATTGATGTCATTGCTCTTAATGAAATCCTCGTCATTAGTTGACGATCTCGGTCTTCGACAAGAACTCGACAATGCTTATCATAAATTGCTTGCCGCAAGTCCGATTGAAATGAGGAGAGACGCCGACATCGCTAGAGAACGTATACACATCGATGGAGCGGGATGGCGCCAAACGAAAGAGGGTACTCAGTGCTTATCAATCGTTCAGGAGGCTGTATGGATGCAGCATAAGCTCCGCATCACCTATGAACGTCATGACAGTACTGTGGTTCGAGACATCATGCCGCTAGGATTAGTTGCCAAACGAGGGGTTTGGTATGTCGTGGCTCAAGTAGAAGATGGATTCCGCAGCTATCGCATTTCACGGATACGCAACGCAGAAGTTTTGAATGAAGCCTTTGCTCGTCCTGACGGATTCGATCTGGCTCGCTATTGGGAGGAATCCACGAAGCAATTTACGTCCACCCTCCCCCGCTATCCCGCGCGTATTCGTGTGAGTAATGATCTACTTCAACGTCTCAAGCATGAACGATACGTAAAATTGCTGCATATTGAACCCGATCATAACGGTTGGTCATGTGCAGACGTCGAGTTCCATACACTTGATTCAGCAGCAGAGATAATCCTAGGATTTGGTGCTGCTATGGAAGCTCTTAAACCCGCAGAACTTCGAGACAAAGTCATAAGTGAAATACGAAATATGCTGTCAACTTATGAGGGAGAACAATAGAGCATTCCATTGTTATCTCCCTCGCCTCCTGCTAGCTTTCCAAGAATTCCAATATATCGTCGCGAGTCAGCTCGTAATGCATCCAGCGCAGCCGCTCGTTGACTTCTTGCCATGACCCCTCTTCTGCAATACGAGGCGTCGTGTCCACTTTATCCATACGGAATGATAGGAATCAGCTGTATCATCCATATACTCCTGCAACATGTTCTCCACATGCATTTTCGTAATCATAATCTGGCCACCCTCGTAAGAAATATTTCCTAATTATTTTCTAACGACATAGAATCCTATAAATCTGCCTATCTGCCTTGAAAATATCAAATTATTAAACAACTCTTTCACATGTACAGTCACACACAAGTGATATATTACCAAATTAAATGTAAATTTTGTTAACGATTTTGTTGACAATGGCCTTTTCATTGAAATAACATATAACCATACAGTTATGTGTGAGGTGAATATTACGGATATTTATCGTGTTCTAAGTGATCCGACACGCAGGACGATTCTTCAAATGCTTGCTCAAGGCGATCGAACGCAATCGGATTTTGTTCAGTTTTTCGACATCTCTCAACCCGCCGTTAAAAAGCACTTGCAAATTTTATTAGAAGAAGGAGTGATCAGCGAGCAGAAGCAAGGGAAATATCGAATTTACCGTTTGGAGCAAGCCTTGCTGCAATCTGCCTATCAATCCCTTTTGCAAGATATGGGTTACATATTAGGAGATCGCTTAACTCGACTCAAAACATTTTTGGAAGGTGAGGAAAACTAATGAATAGCTTACAATCCGTAAAGAGATATATGCTGATCGAAGCACCCCTTGAGAAGGTATGGAGCGCATTAACAGAAGCAGAACAATTAACTCGGTGGTATGCCAAGGAAGCAAGTGTTGATTTCCGTGTTGGCGGTCGAATGGAACTGGATCATGGATGGGGAGCGAGCACTTCAGGTATCATTACTGAAATTGAACACGGCAAGCACTTCATTCTGCAAGGCGAAGATATGTCGTTGACCATTACCACACTTACCCAAGAGGCTGCTGGCGTTCGGGTTTCAATCGAGTATCGCCTTGAACTTCCTTTTGGAGATGCGGGACAAGCGATTGCCGACAATATGGCGTATGGAACCCTTCTCTTCCTTCACAACTTGAAGAGCGTATACGAGACCGGTCAGGATTCACGAGAAAAAATGTGGAGAACATGGATCGGCATTCAGCATATGACTGTTCATCCGCAAGACGGGCAACCGGCTGGCTCCAAGGTATTGTCGGTTAAGGATTCTTCACCAGCCGCTGATGCTGGACTCCAACCTGATGACATTATAGTGAACATCAACAATACGACCATTTCCAGCTACTCAGACTTGGAAGCAGCCATCTGTGAACTGGCGATTGATGAGCAAGTTAGCCTAACCGCATGGCGTAACGGAGATATCATTAGCATTACATGCAACATTGGCAGCTATCCCGTTCCATATTGTGCATAAGCATCATTCCGGATAGAATCGAAAAAAAGCAGATCGTTTATTTATCTAACGATCTGCTCTTCTATTTGAATGATGCATGGAATTTTACGAGGCTGAACCAATCATCTGCTTCAAGATAACTTCATAGGCTTCAACAAATCGCTCCATCTCTTCTTCTGTTCCGATTGACACTCTTAGGAAATGTTCCGTTCGAGGCATCATAAAATGGCGTACGAGTATCCCTTGCGTTCTCAATTGCGCCTGCATGGTTTTCGCTGAGATATCTCTCTATATTTCTCTATTTCTTACTATGCTTTTTATAGTTTTTACTTTTTTAGCTCTCTCTAGATTCTATGTGCTACTCACTTCTACTTTTTGTTTCTCTTTGTTTTCCTATGTCATTCGTCACCTATGATTCACCTAAGAACACGGGAACTAGCTCGTTTTCCGTAATGACTCCGTTTCTAGATTCTACGCAGTAGGCTCTTGCATGCGGTCTGGAGCTGATCACTCGATGTATATTCCGATCCAAATAGTGAATACCTACACCATCATCAACAGCTATGCCATGTCCAACCTTGCCTTCCTGCATTAGCCGATGATAGCTGGGTCTCCGCTCTTGTTCCCCATCATAATGCGGACAATTGCTTCCCGGCAAAAAACCTAAGCAAGTTAATCCGGTCAGCTCCCCGGGTACTGAATCTGTTACTCCTTCTTCGAACCAGCAGATGGAGCCAGCGCTTAACCCAGCCAAAATAATGCCTTGCTCCCATGCTTTCTTCAGAATGGCATCCAAGCCCCATTCCTTCCACAACACTAGCATATTGCGTGTATTGCCGCCGCCAACATACATGATGTCTTTGCTCAGCACATAGTCTTCCAAATCCGTCGTCGGAGGGTTGAATAATGACAGATGGGAAGGCTCACATGTATGTTCTCCAAATGCCTTATAAAACCGCTGTATATACCCATCCGCATCTCCGCTTGCTGTTGGCACAAAGCATACTTTCGGATTTTCCGAACTAGCTTGCTGCAAGACATACAGATCCAGAAGGGGATTCTCCGGCTCCATCGAGAATCCTCCGCCTCCCATTGCAATAATTTGCTTCATCATCGTTCCCTCCTGAGATTACTTGTTCATCATCTTTTAAAGATTTCATTGATTTACATGATCGATTCAGCTACTTTGATTTCATCCGCAAACCGTCTAATACAACTCCCAAGCTGTGCAACGCAACGGCCAGCTCCTTCTCCGCATCCTGAGAATTAGCTAACCAGAAGGCTGCGTTCATAAGCCCGCCGTTCAACATCCGTGCTAATGCATGACTATCCGTAACCGCAATGATTCCTTCATCCATAAATTGCTGAAGCATTGTTGCCATTGTCGCTAAGCATTGAGACTGAGAAGGATGAGTAAATCCATTCCCAAGCACGGAAGGCGCGTCTCTAAGTACGATGCGCTGAATTTCCGGCTCAATTGCCATTTCAATATACGCACGGCATCGACCAACAAAGCCTTCCCATGACGTTGCTGCCGCATTCGAAATATCGTGAAGGCGATTATCCATCTCTTGATCAATTTCGTCAACAACTGCCGCAAGCAGACCCTTCTTATCGCCAAAATGATGGTACAGCGCACCTCGCGTCAATCCTACGGAAGCAGTTAACTCATCCATCGACGTATTGGCATAGCCGATTGTTCCGAACGCTTCTCTTGCCGCTTCAAGCAGCTTTCCCTTTGTCTCCTCGATCATTTCTTTTCTTGCTTTTCGAACCATGTTCCCTCCTGCACCGTTATGCAGTTTGCACGATGCTAGCTCAGTTTTATATTTCGTTCTATTCTACAATAAAATTTGAAATTAACAAGATTTATAACATACAAGAGCGAATCATTTCATACCGCATTTTTCCTCGATTGTTATTGACATACGTCCCGTATGTTAATATTATATTTGCATACGCTTCGTATGTAAATGGAAACTACCCTATTTCAGCTAGGAGGAACATTGTAATATGTTACGTGCTTATCGAGAATTATTTGCTGCTCCGGGTTCTCTTATTTTTTCTGCCGCTGGATTTATCGCAAGAATGCCGATCTCTATGACTGGAATCGGCTTGGTTACCATGATTGCTCAAATGCGCGGAGAATACGGTCTCGCTGGAGCCATCGCTGCCACTTTTGCCTTCGCTTCGGCGCTGATTGCCCCGCAAATATCCCGATTGGTTGATCGGTTGGGGCAATCACGAGTTCTTCGTCCCGCAGCAGCGTTAAGCATTATCTCCATATCGGCTCTGCTGCTATGTGCACGATTAGGCGCGCCCGATTGGACGCTCTTTCTGTTCGCAATCATGGCTGGCTGCATGCCCAGCATGCCCGCAATGGTGCGTGCACGTTGGACGGAGCTGTATCGAGGATCGCCCAAACTGCATACTGCTTATTCCTTTGAATCCGTCGTCGATGAAATTTGCTTCATTATCGGCCCTGTCATTTCCGTTGGATTATGCGTGTCCGTTTTCCCAGAAGCTGGCCCTCTCGCCGCATGCTTATTTATGGCATTTGGCATTGTACTATTTACGATGCACAAGAGCAGTGAACCGGCAGTACAGCCGCAGCATAACACGAGTCAGGGATCTGTGTTCAAAATCGGTGCATTGCGCTTGCTTGCTCTTACGCTTGCTGCAATCGGCACGATATTTGGAACCGTGGATGTTGTAAGTGTTGCCTTTGCCGAACAGCAGGGGAACACCATCGCAGCCAGCTACGTCCTGTCTGTCTACGCAATCGGATCATGCTTGGCAGGTCTTATCTTCGGCACACTTACAATCAACATGCCGTTGTATCGTCAATTTGCAATTGCGGTTAGTCTTGCATTGGTAACCTTGTTTCCTCTATTCTTCGTCAACAATCTAACTACATTGGCGATTACTGTCTTCTTTGCGGGTATGTCCGTCGCACCTACGATGATTATCACGATGGGATTGGTGGAGAAGATCGTTCCTTCACATCAGTTAACCGAAGGAATGACATGGGCAACAACAGGACTTGGTATCGGGGTTGCGCTTGGCTCTGCGATTGCTGGATGGATGGTGGATCATTTTGGTGTACATATGGGGTTCACGGTGGCAATTGCAGCTGGTGTGCTTGCGCTTGGCATTATGATGGGCGGTTATAAAACCCTTCGCTCAGCATACAACTTTGCAGTAGCAAGTTCTGATCCAAGTTCAGATCATTCAATGAGTGTGCCGAGCAACAAAACATATGATTGCTGATAAGAGGAATTGAAGAAAGGATACGATCAGAGTAAACGTAGAAAACGAAATCTGTACTCGAAAAAAGTCCACAAACTTATTTCCCGAAGAGACATGACAGAATCATGTTTCTTCGGGTATCTGCACAACATACCACAAGTTTGCTTCTTCGTGAACGTTTTAAAACATGACTAAATCCTGCTTCTTCAGGTATGCCATTCTAGACATAAATGAAAACTCATTTTGTCTACTCATCCCATATGTGATCCAGCTTATCTGCGTAGAAACGAATTGCTTTCTCGAAACTAGCAATTCCTGCATCTTTCGTCGTATCTGCTAACTCTGTCAGCAGCAATTTCATCGCTTCTGCATGCTCACCAACATTGTACAGTGCCATTGCATAGAACACCTTTAGCTCTCTGTGATTCGGGAATTCACTCACACCCTGCGCCAATATCTCCTTCGCACTTTCGTATTGGCCCAGTGTCCGATAGGTGCTTCCTAGGCCTAATAAAGCTCCAGGTCGATGAGATTCACCTAATTGATTGCGAAGAGCTGCTACATAATAGGGCACCGCCTGCTTCTCTAATCCTAAGTTATCGTGTGCGCATGCCATTTGATACAGCAGCTCGGCATTATTCGGGTCCTTCTCCAGCAATTGTGCAAAGATTGTTATCGCCTGCCCGGCTTGCCCTTGAGCCCTCAATTGAACTGCTTCTTCATATGTGCTTTCCATTTCTACCGTTCTTCTCCCTTATTGACCAATTGATAAATGGATCTATAATGAAATTAGCAATCATTTCTTCATCTACCAGAAATAATTACAACCATCTTATCACGTAAGAACTTTTGTTATCAATCTAAAATGCTCTTACCGTCCTCTTTGTCAATCAGCATTGCCTTTCAGCAAATATCATCGCTCAAACCTACATTCAGTAAAAAAGGAGGAATCGTTGATGGTATCAGTAATCAGTCTTGTTGCGGCCTGTATCCTATATCTCATCAGCCTGCTCCATGTATATTGGGCATGCCGTGGTACATGGGGCACAACAGCTGTAATTCCCGAAAAAAATGGCAAGCGCACATTCTCTCCACGACCGGGAATGACCCTGCTCATTGCTGTTCTTCTTGCCCTTTCAGCCGTCATTTTACTTATGCGCGCATCCTACATTTCATTTCGTTTCAATGCTGTTCTCCTGCAAGCAGGCGCATGGATATGCGCTGTCGTATTCGCCTTGCGAGTCATAGGCGACTTCAATTATGTCGGGTTGTTCAAGCGAATCAGCAAAACGAAATTTGCAAAAATGGATACCTGGCTGTATGTGCCTCTATGTACTTTCTTATCGTTTGCATTTCTACTATCTATTTTCTTTGGTGGAACGCAGCAATAAAACCATGATTCCTTCTACATACAACACACTTCGAATAATAGACTCGCTTCCCATTCCGGAAGCGAGTCTTTGTATTTCCTGCAGCGTTAGCAACATCCCTTTTCCCTATTCAACAAACAGGTTACAACATCAACCACATCAGAAACTGGGTAAATGTGGGTTGACAGATAACGCCACCAGTTATATAGTTAGTTACATGAGTAATTAACCAATTTGGTGGTGTAGATATGACAGTCACAATGGACGACAGCCGCCCCATTTTTGTGCAAATTGCCGAACGGATTGAGGATGACATCATCGAAGGTCGATTGCCTGAAGAATCGCAAGTCCCTTCAACGAATCAATTTGCTTCCTTTTTTCAGATCAATCCCGCTACTGCGGCTAAGGGCGTCAATGTGCTGGTTGATGAGAACATTTTGTACAAAAAGCGTGGGATAGGTATGTTTGTATCGACAGGAGCGAGGGCAAAACTCATGGAAAAGCGGAAAGAACTTTTTTACGAACAGTATGTGGTATCCATGATCCGCGAGGCAGAGAAGCTTGGCATTTCCAAGGAACAATTAACAGACATGATTCAGAGAGGAGATCGAACGAATTGAGAACCATTACTGAAGTTCAGGGATTAACCAAGTCATTCGGTGATGTTACTGTCGTACACGATGTTAGCTTTACACTCGAAGCTAACAAAATTTATGGCCTGCTTGGGCGCAATGGCGCAGGAAAAACAACGATAATGCATATGCTGACGGCGCAGTTGTTTCCAACAAGCGGTGAACTTCTTGTCTTCGGAGAAGCGCCTTATGAGAATAATCGCGTTCTGAGCAAGATTTGCATCATTAAGGAAAGCCAGAAGTATCCAGACAGTTTTCGAGTCATTGATGTCATTGAGCTCTGCCCCTCCATTTTCCCGAATTGGGATCAGGAATTGGCGAGCAAACTGCTGAATGATTTCAATCTTCCTTTAAGGAGACGTATCAAGAAGCTGTCACGCGGGATGCTTTCTTCCGTTGGCATTGTTATTGGATTGGCAAGTCGAGCTCCGCTGACCATTTTCGATGAACCCTATCTCGGACTTGATGCAGTAGCTCGCAACTTGTTCTACGACCGCTTGATTGAAGATTATGCGGAACATCCGCGAACGATCGTACTGTCCACACATTTAATTGATGAAGTCAGTCAATTTTTAGAGCATGTGATTGTGATCGATGGAGGAAGGATCATTTTGAATGAGGAAAGCGATGCTTTGCGTGGCCGTGCCTACTCTGTCGTTGGTCAGCGAGAAATGGTCGAGTCATTCATCTCAGGCCATACCATCATCAATCGGCAGCCATTAGGCGGACTATTGTCTGCAACCGTGCTGGGCAATCTAACTTCTCATATCCGAGAACAAGCCGCATCGTTAGGCCTTGATCTCTCAACAGTATCCCTGCAGCAGCTTATTGTTCACCTCACAAAAAGAAAATCTGATCGCAAGGCGGTGGAGACGCGATGAATCGAGTAACAACCGTTATGAAAATGTACAGCAAGGATCACATCATGTGGTTTTTCGCTCCGTGGTGCTTTGTACTGCTTCCTAGTTTTCTGATCAACGTGTTGATCGGTTACTTGCTTCAACCGGAACAAGGCTACTACAGCGGCGGTGTGGTCTCCATTTTTATCTATTTACTGATTCTCGGCATTGTAGCCGTGACCCAGAACTTTTCATTCGCTTTTGGAATAAGCATCCGCAGAAAAGACTATTATTTCGGGACTATATTAATGTTCCTGATAGCCAGCGTAACTGTAGCCACAATTGTGATATTATTGTCTATTGGTGAACGAAGTATTACCCAAATGCTAGATGCAAATTTTCATTTCTTTTCCCTGCCTTATATTACGGATGGGAGTTTGCTCGAACAATGGTGGGTTTACTTCGCAACAGCTGCTCATTTGTCTACTTTAGGATTCATGTTCGCTATGTTTTTCCGTCGTTTTGGCCGCACGGGAATGTTTATCTTATTTCCAGTCACCCTTGCCATCTCCTCCATCTTCAGTTATCTCTGCACGTACTACAGCTGGTGGGGCAACATATTCTCATGGTTCGGCAGCCATTCAGCTGCGCAGCTTGCTTCTTACTTTTTCGCCTTGGCGGTTATCCATTCTTTACTTACCTTCATCATGATCCGCAGAACAACAATTGCTTAGCATATCTACAAACAAAGCCGCCGGATATATATCCAGCGGCTTATCAGCTATATCATTACCTAGTGACTCATGATTTCATATTAAGAAATGATTGCTCTTGCTTCTGCTTATTTAATCGAGACTTCGAACTTAGCTCCCGCTCCACCAGCAAATACAATGGTACCACCGCTTGGCAATTCAATTCCTTGTTTCCCTGTTGATGATAAGGAGAAATGTACGACATGCCCCTGCTCATTGTACACTGCAAATGAAGATTGCTTAGGCATTGTCGTAAAGGTCAGCTTCTTCCCAGCAACTGCTTTTGGCAGCTTAAACCATCTTGCATAACCATCCTCTTGAATGGTTACTGTAGATTTCGACCCTGGATACAAGGGCTTAATTGTATCCTCTGATACCATAATATACCCTGAACTATCTAAGTACTCCACTCCGTCCTTTGTGAAGAACTGATATTCCATAGTATCCCTTCCGCCCATAGCTGGGATTTGCACCTGATTACTTGCCGAATCCGGGCCTGTAATGGTCTTATCGTCCACGTAACCAGGCAGATCGGCGTGTTTATTGATTTTACCCCCATCCATAAGCAAATAAGTGAGGGAACTATATTTTTCATTCACTGGAAAATACTTTTTGCCTATGCGCTTCGTCCATGCGGATTCAACTTCTTTGGAGATATCATTTTTCTCAAGCTTCTCGCCAGTATACTGAGTCAGAGCTAGTTGAGAAAGTCCTGGTACATCTAGGTACATACTTTGCCATAAATAAGTACGTCCATTGTCTTTCGCATCGAACCGTATCTCCGTCGTTCCTTCTTCATTCATAAATGTGCCGTCTGCTGTATATACATACTTCGCTGCAGGCATATCAGGCGCTTGATTATAAGTGATAGACAGTTCGCCGTTCTTGGCAATGGCCACTTTCATGACAACATTGGTTGACGCATAATAACCTGCATACTTGGCAACATCAGCTGGCATTGCTGCTTTCTTCGGCTTGCCGAATGACTTAGCAGGTTGTAACTCCTTAATCGTACCTTTCTCTTTCAATGCCTGCAACACCATCTCGTTCGCCAACATCGCATTCGTCGAGCTGGATCCACCTGAAGACAAGACGGCCGCTGCCATATTGTGCTCTGGAAGTACAACCAGCGAAGCATGATACATGATCGTGTCGCCGCCCTTATTCTCAGCTTGGATACCGTATCTATTGAATGGATAGAGCTTTACACTGTCCCATCCAAGTCCATAGTTCACAACCGTGTCTACTTCTCCTTCTGGCCAGAATCCGCGCTTATATTCCTCTTGACGCATTGCTTTAACAGATGTAGACGACAATACTTTGTCATTCTCCCCTGTAAAGATTTGCGCGAAACGAACTAAATCCTCAGCCGTCGAGTATATTCCCCCCGCACCGATGACATTGCCGTTTTCCGTAGGGAGCTGCCCTTCATATGCAGGGTGATACGTGCCTGCAAACTTTGTTTTATCTGCATTGTCCAATGGTGTTTTTGTATGAGACATAGCTGCTGGTTCTGTAATATATTGATGAAGGAATTTAGTAAAGCCCATTCCACTCACCCGTTCTACCAGAATCTCAGCTAATGTAAATCCATCATTGCAATAAACAGAGAATGCACCTGGATCAGCCTTCAGCGTCTGCTTCTTCAATTGCTCCAGCATCGTATCGTGGTTAATCGTGTCATTGTCCCCAAGCAAGAAGCTATTTCCTAACGTTGATCCCCGGAGCCCCGAAGAGTGATTCAACAGCATCCGCGGTGTAATCTTCTTGTACCGCTCATCCTTCATTGTAAATTCAGGGATGTATTGCACAACAGGAGTATCTAGATCTACCTTTCCTTCTTCAACCAGTTTCATAACGGCTACCGTGGTAAATACCTTGCTGGTTGATCCGATTCCGTACATCGTGTTTTTCGACAGTGGTACTTTTCCTTGAGCATCATTCTTACCGGCTTGCCCAGATACTACGATGTTACCATGATCAATAAGTGCATATTGAACACTTGTCGTACCGAAAGTGTCCGTCAACAGTGAAGCTTTTTCAGTAGCAACTTTTTTAGTAGCGGAGTAATTCAAGCCCCCATTTGAAGCTGCAGCCATTGCGCTCGTCGGAACAAGCATTGCAACAACCATACTTATTGCCAATACCAAAGACAAGCTTTTCTTCATTCTTATGCCTCCCCAATTATGTACTTATAGGATAGTACGTTTGAACGCTAAGAAAGTTCAGTTTATTTCCAGTAACATCTGATTTATCTCGACGAATCACCCCCCATTAGCATGTTGGATTCCTTGATTTAGCTTCAGCAGCAAAGCTTCCGGGTTATCACACCTGAATACCACGGAACGTTTCGGGATCGTCCTCCCGAACAACCCTTTTGTCTCGATTGGTTCTTTTAGAACAATTTCGTATTGTGGGGAATCACAGATAATGACGGCATAATGCATATCTTTCGGAATTTTCTCCCCCATGCTGATTTCTTTGGCCTTCTGTATGACGGCAACATTGTTCAGGGGCACTTCAATCCTGTTTTGATAACCACAACGAATAATGATTCGATTGTCCACAACTAGGTGTGGCAAGTATTTCGCAGATTTATAGAGTGCCATCAGATAGAACAGTCCATAGATATTAATAGCTGAAAGGATCCATGCAGCAAGTTCACTCCACAATTGTACGAGAAAATGAAACAATACACCTTCGATTATAAGTAAAATGGATAAAAAGATGGCCATAGTTTTGAACTGAGAATGTTGATGATAGGAGAATGCCTCTCCCCGCTCCTTACCTGGTTTCTTCATCCAAATCATAATCGAATAATAGATCAGATGACGTACATCTGATACGATGCTTGACATCTTCAGCTCCTCCTTAACTGATTTTCCTCAAATCGATGCACGGCCTCTTTGATGTAATCCTCTACTTCCTTGGAGAATATGGACACGTAAAGCTGCGAATGATCATCGAGATCTAACTCCGCTATTTTCTCCTGATAATGTGGTGCAATGTGTTCATTCATAGTCGTAATCATGTGCTCGATGGTACGCTGAACCACTACTTCGGATGGCGATACTCCTAATTTGCAATAATGCTGCAATTGATTCACAATTGCGAGCATTTCCCTCTCGAATTTTAGTCGTTCCTGTGGGGAAAGATGCTTTAGAAGCGCATGTTCGATAACTGATTGTGGCAATCGGTCTGATAGCCACTCTTCTTGTTCCTTTTCACGATGGATCGAGTGGATGATCGCTAGTAACAGGTCACTGTCTAAATCTTCATCTTGCATGATCTGCTCCACCCGCGTAATCGTATTGATTACATAATCAAGCTCTTCTCTTTTTTTCGCGAGCATAGCCTTCTGCTTTTGCAGTGTATCGCGCATTTGAGGTGAATCGTGGTTCGCAAGGTAATCCGCGATTTCCTGTAAAGAAAACCCCAAATATTTGAGAGTAATAATTTTCTGCATGGTTGAAATGTCATCCTTACTGTACAGACGATGTCCATGTTCATTGTAACTAGAAGGAGCCATCAACCCTTTCCGATCATAAAAATGAAGTGTGCGTTCTGTAACACCAGTTAGTGTTGCAAAAGCTTTAACGGTATACATGTGTTCATTCAATAGGACATCTCCTCTCGTCATAATACCTTCAATGTACACTATGACGTAACGTCATAGGCAAGGCTTGAAAACAGAAAGAAACAGCATCTCACCTTAGATATGGAGAAATGCTGATTCCAGTAGTACCCTATTCCAATAGTTATTAAGATATTACCGTATAACTGAGCTTCTTTTTGCCAAAGTTAATAGCCGCTTGATGATTGGCAGTGCTATATTTCCCGAAATAGACATCAATCCAACGATATGAGAGTTTAGCTGTATTCTTGAGATCCCCTGTATCTTCCACAACAAACGTGTTTATCACGTAACCGCCTGGAATCGATATGCTCTCATTATTATTTAATACAATCATTGTACCAAACGGAAAAACAGGCTTGTTCCAGTTTCCCGCCCCCCAGATTGTCGGATGCACAGCAACACCACCGATGTAGGCAGCTTTTCCACCAGCAAACACCGGGTTATTGTCTCCTGCTGCCCCTGTATAAGCAGTAAAATCTTCATTCATATACGTGATATCCGCCTTCGCTGTAGATACTCCGGTAACTAGAAGTGCTGCTGACATGATTATGGCTGCAAACCACTTTCTCATCTTAATCACTCCCCTTGTCCAGACAATATCCTCCCCGTTACAGCATCGAACTCGATCTGCTGCAGTTGATCTTGATCATCTCGGCCAATCACCAAAATTGTAGTCAATCCTTCTCCTGCCTGAAGAATAAAGTGATAGCCGTTAGCCCATCCATCTCCAGGCAGCAAATGTCTTGAACGTATGCTTTTGAGTACTGCCACAGTACTGTCAATCTTGACCTTGTCGGTAGATACCATCCATTCGGAATTGTAATTACCTATTCCAGGTATGACCTTATCCACCTTTCCATCCCGAATCGCAATAACAGCGCGCTTGTTCGCAGGGGCACCCACTTGTAAATTCCATCGACTCCTTGTACCTTCTTGTCCACTTGTCTTCCCTAACCCGTCATCCACGCTTGTCACATAGAGTAGGACAGCTTCGGGATTCCACTTTTTTGCCGCTACCATTCCAACATGCAGTGCATCGATAAGCGATAATTGACTGTGTGAATTGGTACGTTCAACATGCGAATCATCCATTACAAAATGGTATATTAGTAATGAACATGCTAATACGATGACTGCACTTAGCGTGGCAAACATCTTATTCATCCCTAGCAAGCACCTTCCTGTAATGTACTATGATATAGACCAAAATCCTTTTATTGCCATTATTGCTATCACTACTCTATCAGACATTTCAAAACAAGCTCAATAGACAGACATGGATCTTGGAACAATCCCATTAAAGCCTATGAATATCACCGATTGCAAAAGGAACTTTCCAACTCTACAGACTCTACAGCGAAATCAAAATTTCCAAAGTTCATTTATTGTTGACATCCAGTTGTCAGGTTACCAATGTCATACTATATACAGGAACTGAATAGGAGGGATAACACAATGACAGCATATCATTACAACAATAAGGCTGCCTTAATTGATGCAATCCAATATACCTACAGGCGGTTTGATGAAGAATTCAACGATATCGAGGACAGTGCAAGGGATGTGCGGATCACTGGGGTAGATCGAACTCCAGCCGAGATCATCGCCTATCAATTAGGCTGGCTGCATCTCGTTATGGGGTGGGACAAGCAGGAACAGGAAGGCGAAATCGTAAATATGCCTTCTCTAGACTATAAGTGGAATCAACTCGGTGAATTATATCTATCTTTCTACGAGCATTATTCATCTTACTCATTAACTGAATTGCGCAATCAACTCAAGGATGCCGTACAGCTGTGGGTGAATTGGATTGATAGCTATAGCGATGAGGCATTATTCATACAAGGGGTTCGCAATTGGACAGGGGACAAGCAGAATTGGCCGATGGCTCGATGGATACATATTAATTCGGTTGCTCCATTTACATCATTCCGTACGAAAATCAGAAAATGGAAGAAAGGTTTTCTGAGTATGCCTTAACACTGCTCACCTAGTTGTGCAGCGGCAGATCAGTACGATCGTAACCAGATATGAACCGTCTGCCGCTGATTCAACTAGGAATTTATCTATTCACCTTTTTATCTCTTCTTTTTATCTATATCTATAACTATATATCTATATTTATATCTATATCTATTTCAGCTTTTCTATATCTAGTTCAAGCAAATGATTGTATCTATTGTTACCTCGTCATAATAGAGGCAACGTCCTGAATGGCCGTCCGTGCAGCGCCGCTTATGCCCGCGAGTTGGAAAAATCCGTGATTGACACCGAAGTACTTCCTGCACTCTGCACCAACTCCTGCATCAAGCAGCCGCCGATACAACATTTCTCCCTCGTCTGCAAGAGGATCGAATTCGGCAAGAAGAATATGTGTGTATGGCAATCCTTCCAAGTCGCCGCGCTGAATAGGACTTGCCTCTGGATGTTCTGCCGGAATGTCTTCGAAATAAGCTTCAAAACCGCTGAGCAGTGCGTCGCGAGTGATCACGTAATCATCTCCGTACCGTTGATAACTCTCGCTTGAACCACTAGCGTCCAACATCGGATATATCAAGATTTGTCTTGTTGGCATCCATTCCTTCTGCACCTTGAGCCGCAAGGACGTTACTAGCGCAATATGTCCGCCCGCACTATCACCTGCCAGTGTAATATCATTCGGATTTCCTCCCCAAGATACGGCATGCTCACGCACAATTTGTGCAGCCTTATAGGCATCATCATGAGCGGCTGGATAGGCATGCTCTGGTGCCAAGCGGTAATCTACCGCTACCACGATCGAGTTCCCCTTGTTAGCTAATGCTCTTAACTGGCGGTCATGCGTTGTGAAATCCCCGCTTATAAAGCATCCGCCATGATAATAGATCATAACAGGAAGATTAGACGCATACGACGGTCGGTAAATGCGTAAAGGGATGGAATCGATCGTATGATCAGTGATTTCCCATATAGGCTCCGCTTCTCCTGCCAACACAACCGATTGTACATAACCTTGACGGCGCTCCTGATAGCTCTGCTGTCTCGCAGAAGGACGTCCTGATTCAATAAATTCCTTAACGATGCTTCGAATGCCTGGTTCCAAATCATTCAAGCGCTCCATGATGTGAACTCTCCTCCGACTGAAATACATGATGTAATAGCATAATTCCATCAATATTCATGTTACACGCGAATGATCGAGGAATGCAATCCTTTCATCGAACGGGCAGCTTGAACTCCAGTTGTGGAATATAATTCTTATCCGGGCCTTTTCTAACAAACGGCTTAATGACGATTAAGCTAGGCTTCACCTTGAACGGCTCGTAAGAGGTTGAGAACACCATTCCTGTTCCTTCTCCTGAACCATTCCCAGCAATTGCATTCTGTTCATTTCCCTGCTCATCCTCGATATCGAACTCCAGATTGAGGAACCCATCAACTTTATAGCTATCCGGTATTGCATCCAGCATTTTACGATAATCTTCTTCTCCGCTTGCCCCGTGGACACCGACGAGCAAGCGGGTTGTGATGGGGGTAATTTCGACTCGATCGATCGACATATTTATCGAATCATGTGATTTGGTCTCTGATGTCTTCAGGATAATCGTTCGCTCCGTATCCTTCTTGATCGGGAAGAGAAACTCGTAATTCTCATCCACATCAGCCAAATACACGACCATCTTCATTTCGAACGAGTCTGGAAGCTCAAGATCAGCAGAATCTAAAGCGGTAACGATTATCGATTGCGGAGCATGCTCCCCACCCGGCTGGAGCCCCATCCCGGTATTTATTTGCTTGTCTCCCATATAAAAATCGATATTATTGGCTCGCTTGCTTAGCATGCGCTGCTTGTTCCATAACTGAAAAAAAGAAACCTTCGCCGCTTTCGAATCTTCTCTACTGAGCACTAGAGATAGCCTGCTGCCATCATACATCATCTCAGAAATCGTGAGCGTCACTCCCTTATGGGTTACGCGCTGATTGACTGAGGTGACCATCCCCTTTTCTCCAGCGGTTTGCAAGCCAAGATCCCCCACCAGTTTGAATACGCTATCCATGAACGGAATCTGCTTTAACGTCTGTGCGATCGCTGGAGAGGCAAGACCCGAGAAGATCATGACCATCCCGAGGCTCGCTACACCCGCTGTTGAAATCAACACTCTGCGCAGCCAGCGGTTCTTCCGACTTCTTCTCTTCCGTCCAGGAAGCATCTCGTCGATGATCTGGTATGTCCGATCCATTCGGTTGCGAACGGATTCTGGCAGCTCGCTAATATATGGTTCCCTAAGCTGTTCCAGTCGCTGATCGATAGGCAGTTGTATGTCTTTCATCCGTTCATCTTCCTTTCTTCAGTATCATCCAGCCATTCTGCGAGCGTGTGACGTGCCCGATGCAGCCGTGTCTTCACCGCGCCCACGGACATATCCATCATCTCGGCGATCTGATGCATAGGCAAATCCTGAAAATAAAACAAAATAACAATATTGCGAGATACTTCCTCAAGCCGATAGATCGCCTGACGCAAATCAAGATGATCACTGTATTCAGCCGTGGCAACACCAACTTCTGGGAGTTCAGCCAGCATGATGATGCGAGCCTGCTTCCGCAATATCATATTGCATTCATTGATCAATATCCGAAAGAGCCAAGTCTTAAAATAGGCATGATGATTTAGGTTTGTCAGTGCGCGATAAGCCTTGAGCACAGTCTCCTGCATCGCATCTGCACAATCCTCGTCCCTTCTGACGATCGACCTGGCCATGTTGAACATTTGGGCTTCATGCTGCTTGATGAGTCGAATAAATGCTTCTTTATTACCTTCCTTAGCCAATCTCACTTCTGTCTCTATATCGCTATGCAAGCCGTTTCTACTCCCTTCTTTACCCCATACACGCGAATCAAACTGTCAATTAGATGCATAAGATAGGCAAAAGGTTTCATTAAACGCAAAAAAACTGCCAAATGTTCACTTTCATGCATTTGGCAGTTTACTTAAGAACAGGAATCGCTTCCTGCTTCTATTTATTTTTCGGATTCCCTATGCTTCCAATATAGACGCGTCTCAGACACGACGACTCCAGACAAACCGAGCAGTGCAACTAAGTTCGGCAGCGCCATTAATCCATTTACAATATCAGCAAGCTTCCATATCATATCCAGCTTGATAAATGCCCCAAAGCCAATGATCGCAATGAACATAAGGCGGTACGGCAGAATCGATTTGACACCGAATAAATAAACCATGCACCGTTCGCCGTAATAGTTCCAGCCAAGAATCGTCGTGAATGCAAATAAAATCAAGCAAAACATAAGAATGAGGGAACCGTATGGCAGCGCAGCATCAAATGCTGCCTGTGTCATGGCCGCTCCTTCCATTGGGCCATTCCATACACCCGTTACAATCAATGTTAATCCTGTAAGCGAGCAGACGATGATCGTATCGATGAATGTTCCGGTCATTGATATGAGTCCTTGCTCAGCCGGCCATTTCACCTTCGCAGCCGCGGCCGCAATCGGTGCGCTTCCGAGACCTGATTCATTGGAGAATACACCTCTTGCAATCCCGTTGCGGATCGCCATCATAACCGTTGCTCCCAAGAAGCCGCCACCTGCTGCTGTTGCATTAAACGCGCCTTGGAAAATTAACGACAGTGCGTGCGGTATCTGATCCGCAAATGCAATAAGCACAACAAAGCTCGCGATAAAATAGATAATAGCCATGACAGGAACAATTGTCGTCGTCACATGCGATATACTCTGAATCCCGCCAATTGTAACAAGCGCGGTCACGATAGTCACGATTGCCGCAGTGACTACTGCAGGTACACCAAGGCTTGCTTCTGTAGAAGTGACGATCGCATTAATTTGCGGAAATGTACCAATTCCAAGCAAGGCAACCAGTACTCCGCTAATCGCAAAGAATACAGCAAGCGGCTTGAATTTCATGCCAAGTCCCTTCTCAATATAATACATAGGACCGCCTAGCACTTGTCCATTGTCATCAATGTTGCGATACTTGACAGCAAGCAATCCTTCCGCATATTTGGTGGCCATTCCGAAGAATGCAGCAACCCACATCCAGAATAATGCACCGGGTCCACCCACCTTAATTGCAGAGCAACCCCCACGATATTACCAGTTCCAATTGTCGCCGCCAGCGCAGTAGCCAATGCCCCGAAACTGGATACATCCCCTTCTCCCTCGTTCTTCGACTTGAATATTAACTTCAAGGCGAGCGGCAGGCGGAACAACTGTAGCGCTCCCAAGCGGATCGTTAATAAAATTCCCGTTCCTACTAATAAAATAAGAAGCGGTGCTCCCCATACCATGTTGTTCAATTTGTCTAACCATTGTTCCATCATTGTCAAATCAGTTCCCCTCTTTGTGAATAATAAAAAGAGTCAAATCGAATGATTTGACCCTGGGGACATGTGTGCAGAATAAATAACCTGACGTAAGTGACATACCTAAATAAGATCATCATACCAATGACTTACGATTTTTCTACGCTTCTGCATCCCTGTCCTTTTACCTGAGAGTTTTAACGAATCCACGAGAATCAAATTCGTCTTGCCCCTTCGGTGCCCCAATCATGGAGTCTCTCCAGAGTCCTGTCCATTTACGGTCCTGCTTATACGTATTCGAGCTCAAGGTTCGATATGTCTAAGCGCCTGAGAGCTTACCCCTTCGGCTAGACGATTCGTCTATCTCCCGCAAACTTCATCCAGTTATAAAGTTGTAGGTAACATTATAGTAGACACACTATCATTGTGCAATGATCCATTGCATTGTAATTTATCCCATACCATCTATCACACATGTGCTTGGTGACTGTAATATAGGGATCTGGCCTCATTTAATAAATGAATGAGTTCACTCACATTCTGCACATTCGTATCGTAATTGGTAAAGCATGCACGCAGCGTTGGTACACCATGAATGGTAAATACGGATAGCCACACTTTCCCTGTGCTCAATACGTGTTGATTCACAAATAGAGCGAAGTCCTGGTCGTTTCGTGTCCATGCTTCTTGATCAAGAAAGCAAATGACAGGCAGCACGGTATCATTGGCAACTGTCCAGCCAGATCGCATTAATTCTTCTCGGAATAGCTTGCCCATTTCAACTTGATGTCGCAAGACAGCCCGATATCCTTCCCAACCCGCTGTAGCCAGGGATAAATACAGCTTCAATCCTATAAATCTCCGTGACCATTGAATGGAATGCGTATATGGATCAATCGTGGGCAGCTCCTCACCCTCCTTCGGCATATAATCTGCCGTTATACGGAAGGTTTCATTCAATATACGTGAATGCCGTGTGAAGTACATGCCCGCCCCCATCGGAACGGACAGCCACTTATGAGCATCAAACGCGATTGAATCTGCTTGCTGGATACCATCCATATGGAAGGACAGCTCGGAATCCAATACGATTGCGCCGCCATAAGCAGCATCCACATGAAGCCACATCTGTTCATGCTCCGCTACTGCCGCGATTTCCATTAACGGATCAATTGCACCGGCTCCCGTCGTTCCCGCTGTAGCAATAATAAGAAATGGGGCAAAACCCTGCGCGCGGTCTATACGTATTTGTTCTAATAACGCTCCAATATCCATTTGCAAGGAATCGTTCGTACGAATGGAGCGAATTGAATTCGTTCCAAGCCCGCAGGAACGAGCCGCTTTCACCAATGAATGATGACTCTCTTCAGAAGCATACAGAATGGGTGGCTTCTCCCGAGCTGCTAATCCGTCTGTTGCATACTTTGGAAAATGATAAGATAGAGCCGTTAAGACTGCAGTCAAATTGGCTTCCGCTCCCCCAGTCGTGAAGGTTCCATCAGCAACATCACGCGAGTAACCAAATTGAGTGGCGAGCTCACGCAGTACATAATTCTCAATTTCTACGGCAAGCGGCGCATGACTCCATGCAGCAAGCTGGGGGTTAAACGCCGCTGTTATCGTGTCTGCCATAATCCCCATAAAGTTCGGGCGGGGATTGTATAAGCCATAATATCCTGGATGTGCTGTGTGCACTTGATATCGACGCAGTCCTTCTATAACATGCTGAACCGCAGTTTGAGGCTTGACAGGAGCAGCAAAGTCAATTTGCTCCGCATACTGCACAATCTCTGATGGGATTAATTCAGGGGCAACTGCTACCTCGTCGGTGTATGATAGATACTGACTGATCTTCTCTAACGTATATGAGCCTAGCATATACTGTTCCTCAGTTGATAGATCCAAGATCGGATTCTGTCTAAGCATACGGAATCCAGCAACTCCCTTCCACTGTTCAATTCAAGAAAGATGTTCCAATTGAATAATAGCTTACCGACCAAGACGACAATTGAACAGGTACAGTTTATCAGCTCGCTATGAGGACAGACCATTTATCACTCTATTATACTTACCGTCCTTCCATTTACATCGTTTTTCGAATATGAGCGCAAGATTTCGAAATCTCAACTCAAAAAAACCGCCCCTATTACCTAGAGGCGGTGTCTATTGCTTCCTTACTTTCTCATTTACTCAGGCAATCGGTATACAGCAAAAGGTTCACCATACCGATATCGACGGCTTATTTCATCCAATCGGTTCAACTGTTCTTCATTAAGTTCGACATTGACACTCGTTATATTGTCCTCTAACTGCTCCACCTTCGTCGCTCCTACAATGACTGTCGATACACAAGGCTGGTGCATAAGCCAAGCTAATGACAACGAGCTTGGGCTGCAGCCGATGTCCGCTGCCAATTCGCTCACCTGTTCACTTAACGCAAACCGTTCTTCATTGAAGAACTTGTAGAAATTCGGATCCGTATCTGCTCGTGACCCAGCTGGCTTCTGATCTTCTACTCGATATTTTCCTGTCAGAATTCCTCCTGCAAGCGGATAATATGGAATGATTCCCACCCCTTGATCCTGACATAGCGGAACCAGTTCCAGTTCTGGCGTTCGATCAGCCAGTGAATAGCTGGTTTGCATGGACACATAACGATTCAGACCAAGCCGTTCACTGATGCCAATCGCCTTCATCAGCTCCCAAGCAGCGTAGTTAGACGCTCCGATATACCGCACCTTGCCTGAACGTATCATATCATCAAGCGTCCGCAGCGTCTCCTCAAGTGGAGTATGCGGATCAAATGTATGTATTTGATACAGGTCAATATAATCGGTATTTAGCCGCTTCAAGCTATTGTCTAATTCCTGCTGCAAATGAAAGCGAGATGACCCGCGCTCGTTCGGCCCCTGTCCTCGAATTAATCCTGCCTTCGTTGTCAGCACGACATTGTGTCGATTGCCTATCAGCGCCTCACCGATGATGCGTTCTGATTCTGAACCAGCATAAATATTAGCCGTATCAATAAAGTTAATGCCATAGTCCAGCGCTTGATGAATAATTCGAGTCGAAGCCAGCTTGTCAGCCCGCTTGCCGAAAGCATTTGTTCCTAATCCAAGCACTGACACCTTCAATCCACTATTGCCAAGACGACGATATTGCATGACGATCAACTCCTTGCTTTCCTTATTTAGCAGTAATTATATCACAAGCTATCCCCTTGATCTGAATCCGATCAAATATGTGTCTGCCTTATGATTCCACTTCCGCGCACAAAAAAAAAAAAAAAACTCATGCAGGCATGAGTTCTCAACAACAATAAAGAATCCAGAATCTCTATGGATTACAAGACATTTATACGAATGGAAAAATCGTCGGACATTGCATTGGAAGGCTGATGCTGCATGACTCTGGTATCGGAATTAATGCCCTAGGTTGACAGAATGTAGCTTCAACCATCAGCGGTATTGTAAATTTCACGATAAGCTCCAAACACCAATCCAATTGCAACTCAATCGTTAGGCTGTCAGTAATTCGTGCAGCACAATGGATATCGAATATTTGAGAAGTAATGTTGGATTCATCTAATGGGAGCGGTAAGCAGAGTGATACTTTCTCGTTGTTCTTGACTAATAGTGTAAACGTGCATGTTTCTCCTGTTCCGCTATCTGTTAACGTAATTGTTACCTCTGCAGAGCACGTCGTCAGTACAATAGCTGCTTGCGATCCGATAATGGGCAGCGGCAGCCGCTTTACAACCGTGATGCTGCATTCTCCCATAGCTGGCACTGCATTGCAGCTTACAAGCACTTGCCAACCGCCAGCAATTGCTTGTTCTACGAAAGCCCTGCAGTTTTCGGGAATAGACTCTTCCACGATGAAATCACTCCGAGTAACAACCCAATCGAACAGTTTGCTGACAGAAATGCACTCTAAAGGACGTACAACTAGCGTCGTAATCGTAGCTGTAACAGGAGGCGTATTATCCGCCTGAGCGGTAGCCGTGTTGGTAACCACCCCTTCTAACAAAGGAATGACTGTAATGATAATCGTCTGTTCTTGTTGACCCTCCAATGTGCCCAAGAGACAAGTAACGGTCTGCCCGGATACAGAGCAAGTGCCTCCTTCAGATTGAACACTAACAAATTCAACCGTAGGAGGAATGACATCACGCACGATTACATTCGTTAGAGGAAGTTCTCCGAGATTTGCAACACTGATCGTATATTGCAACAGGCTGCCGACAAGCACAGGGTTGCTTGAAGCTTGCTTCGAAATGGCGAGCGGCTGTAATACCGTAATGCTTGCGGTTGCTGTTTCAGGGTCTTCAACATTATCAGCGGTCACCACTGCTGTGTTCGTTAATATTCCTGTTATAGTCGTAATTGCTTCGATCGTAATCATAGCGCACGTTCCAGGGACAATGACACCGAAAGATGCTGTGATCGTTTGCCCGACCTGCGTGAATGTGCCTTCAGATACTTGGATACCAGTGACTTCAACGCCTGCAGGCAATGTGTCCACCGCAACCACATTTGTGGCCGCCGTTTCTCCCATGTTGCACACCGTCACTTGAAAGATGACTTCATTTCCAAGGGTTACAAGATCCGGCTCGGCAAGCTTCTCAATGGTTAAAAAAGCTGGAGGAAGCGCATTGACGGTTGTATCAATCGTGGATGATACAGGTTCTGTTTGATCAGATGTCGCTGTAGCTGTGTTCGTTACGACGCCCGGAGCTGTAGGAATAACGGTAATCGTGATGATTTCAGACTGACCAGGATCAAGATCGCCAATCAATGCTGTCACGGTGCCAGCCACTTCAGTTACGGTTCCTTGCGTAGTTTCGGCAGTTACGAAGACGAGACCAGGCGGCAGCACATCCACCACTTCCACGCCGGTTAATAACTCCGTCGTCTCGTTGGAGACAACGATCGTATAGATGAGTTCTTCTCCAACAGTTGCAGGATCCGGCCCTGCAAACTTCGATATCATTAACTCAAGTATCGGCTCTTCGATAACTAGAGTTTCGGTAGTAGAGGATTGTGGCGCAGTCTCATCTGAAAACGTCGTTGCCGTGTTCAAGACTGTACCTGTGACCGTTGGGATGACGACGATAAAAATGACCACAGTCTCTCCCGGAGCAAGTGAACCAATGTCATTCGTAATTGTCGTGCCATCGAACGAAATCGTCCCTTGATCCGATTCAGCGGATACAAAGGTGGTTCTTGCCGGCAGCGGATCATTCATAACAACATTGGTCGCTGTGCTCCCTCCAATATTGGAGACAAATATAATATAAACGAGTTCTGAATTTACGGCGACGATTGGGGGAAAGTCCAGCTTCTCAATTTCTAGGATTGGAGGTGGCAGAGGATTTACGGTATTGACTGCGGTTGAGGAGATGATGCCGGTCTGATTTGCTTGGGCTGAAGCTGTATTGGATATGAGACCCGCCGCTGTTGCCAGCACGGTAATATTGACGGTAACACTCTGACCAACCGGGATCGTCCCGATATCTACGGTAACCGTTCCAGCAGCAAACGATGCCGAACCTTGCGTAGTTTGAACCGATTGAAACGTAACACCAGCTGGTAGCGGGTCAGTAAGTACAGTGTTCACAAGCGGGGAGTCTCCATCGTTGCTGACGACAATGGTGTATACGATCTCTTCTCCAACGGTGACTGTATCAGGAAAAGAGGTCTTCTCCAGCAGCAGCGTCGGTGGAATATTGTCAATTTGAATCGCCAGCAGATTGACGGTATATCCGTCGCCATTCGTTCCGAATTGAAGTGCTGCTGAAGTTTGCCCGTTCACGAGACTGTTGGAAATGCTTACGTTGGCAATATCCCATCCTTGACGGTTCCCTGCAATGATATTCGTCCCTGGCTGCCCAGGTATAGGATTGCGATCCCCGAAAGTAGCTGTCGGGTTGATATTCCCGTTATCATCTAATTTATGTGATTGGAAGAAGTTATTCGTAAATCCTGCGGGCTGCGGAATCGTTGTAAGGTTGGCAAGGGTTGGGCCAAAGCGTACGAAATCTCCCGTAATCTCCGCATCTCCTTCTTGCGCGCTGACGAGCAGGCGGCCGGTAATAGGGCCTGTTGATGGAGTTTGGAAATTCCCGATCATTTCATTGACTGGTGGAGATATGGCTTGAATCGGGACGTTCCCGACATATAAATTCATGCTGCGGAAAGGCAATGCAGGATTCACGTATACGACCCCGAGTGACCAACCTGCGAAACTTGTCGTATTCGGATCCGGAACCAGTGTCCCAACAATTCTGCCAGCCCCGTATGTTCCCGCACCGCCTCCCGCAACCAGCGCAGTTACGTTGGCAGAGCGCACATAGCCTAAATCGCCTTGAGTATTAACGGCATAATTGAAGAACGTCTCTGGCTGGATATTGAACATGCCTGCCGGTGTACTGAATCTGACCGGGTCATTCAAGCGGGCTGATAAATCCTCGCCGCCCGGTGTATTGATCAAATATGTCCCGCCCCATACCAATTCAGCGTATACAACTGTACTTCCAGGAGGGAGGACGAGCGAATTTGTTGAGAAATTTATCAAATACATATTCGTCGTCCCCCCGCCAGTCGAAGGACTGGACGGAACTGTACCGCACATTACATTTGGATTATTAATAATAAAAGACCCTATCGCATCAGCCGTACCCGGTGTACAAGCAGGAGAAAATCTAGAGGCGCGGCTAATACCAAGAGAATTCCCAGTGAACGTAATCGCACCTCTTGTTATCGTACTGAAGCGCAATATAAATGGCATTGTCTACACATCCTTACAGCATACGTGATCGTGTGAGCATTATATTCTGTACGTACGCTGATAGTTCATTAACCCGATGTAGGCTTAACCACCCATCCTCCAAGTCCCTCAATGAGGGGAAATCATTGATTACAACTGCAAAATTATTTACAAATGCAAATACATTTCATATTGCTCGAGCTCATTTCGATTGAATCCATGCTTAGATACAAAGCCTTCTAGATAATGATTATTCGCAAAAGAAACCGATAATCGCTCTGGCTGCTTCTCTCTTATCATGGTCATAAGCATTTCGGCAGCAATCCCCTGATTTCGATATTCAACATCTACATAGAGAAAACTAACCTTGCCACTATCATTCATACATAAACTTGCAATGACCTTATCGTCTTTATAAGCTGCGACATAGTTATTGGTGTCAGACAGCCTCATGTAATCCAAATCATTCTGCCAATTGATATGCGGGATGCGCCAATTATGCACATGCCTCTCAAAACATTCGTACAGAACTGGCTTTATTTCAAGCCCCTTAACATTTCTGCCTACCATACTAGCTGGATGATGCAATGTAAAATAGCTAAGATCGTATACTTTGGAGTAGCCTTTCTTTTTATAGAATTGGATCGCTCTGTCATTCCCAACAATGACTTCAAGGAACAACTGCCCACAACCGCACTCCACTGCTCTAGCCTTGTGCAGCTCGAATAATTTTGAGCTCACTCCGATTCCACGATAATCAGGATGGATTGCAAGCGCTCCACAGCGCATCGTTAATATGCCCTCATATCTCTTCAATCCGCCTAGCATCAGTCCGACTGGGCGTTCCCCATCCATCGCAATATAGGAATTCTCCAACTGGTTGCCCTCAACGCCAAAGAAACGAGTCTTGAACATCTCTTCGGTGATATCCATCTTCACGATATAATCAGAAAATCCAACTGTAAACGCTTCATAAATCATTGAAATATCGACTTCTGAACATGCAAGATACTTTACCATCTACCATCATCCTCCAGTCCATTCCTCTCGGGACATATCTTACTCCACACAAAGAAAAGAAATCAACCAAAAGGTTGATTTCAAGGTAGGTCAATCTAACTTACATGTAGGTTCAATGTAAAGTTGCCGGGGCAGACCTCTGCTGCTTCGCTGAGATGGAGGCGGGATTGGTGTGCTTAAGTATGAAGGCAATTTGCCCAGCATGCAGACTGGTATGATACAACAGGCGTCCAACCGCTTGCAGCGGTGTGATCGTCCCCATTGGGGACTTCACCGGAACATGCCATGCTTGTTCAGGCAGCGTACACATCGCTTGACGAATATGATGTTGCGAATGTTGAATCAATTGCAGCATGTCAAGTATGCTTGTATATCGATTCGAGTCTCCTGACGGCCCTCGACTCGTGCGAATTTCCACATCCGCAGGCAACTCTTGTCCAAAGTACCAATCTGCAAATAAATATTCCACCTCTGCATTGTGTCTAATCATGTAGCCAATTGTGACACTGCCCACTCCATAACTCAATTCATCATCAGTCAGTTCCTGCACCATCTGATAGAACCGTTCTTGGATCGTATCCCATATGACCGATACCGTATCGTACGTCATTCCCTTCATCTCCCTCCTACATTGTTGGTTCAGACTGTTGATGCCCATCTCTTGCAACATGATCGAAGCGCAATGCTTCCAAATCGATATCATAGGCTTGACCAAATCCAGCAACATATCGTCCTTCTGTAGGTGATAGTTCAAACAATGAGAAATCAAGTCCTCTTAGCATGTGAATAAGACTTGATCCAAACGACGCTTCAAACTCAGCAAATATGTCCTCATTCGCCTCATTTTCCAGCTTCGCCGCTTGACATGAGAAGCGAGCACGTTGTCTAGCGAACATGTTTCCGGTCCTGGATTCATCTTCAATCATGAGAACATCTACACACGGATTATGCTCAAGATACCGATAATGCTGCGCAATTTTACTCAAATAAATATACAGCTTGCCATCCTTCCGCACATAGGGAGCGTATGAGCCAAACGGAGAGCCATCTTCGGCAATTGTGCTGAGCACTACAGATTGAACACTATCAATAAAATTCATATATTTTTGTTTCATTTTGTCATTATCCTGTTGCTTCATTCCCATTCCTCGCTTCCTTATTCCATTTATTCAGTACATGTATTCGTGGATGTTCTCGATCCGGTAAATACTGAATATCTACATCTACTCCATATACACTGCGAATCAGCTCTGATGTAAATACCGTACTCGGGGTCCCACATATGCGGATTCCCCCGCTCTGGATGACACATACTCGGTCACTGTAGGCACTGGCATGGTTCAAGTCATGCAGCACCATAATAACAGTTAGATTCAGATCACGATTTAGTTTGCGAACCAATTCCAAAACCTCAAGCTGATGCGCGATATCGAGAAAAGTCGTTGGTTCATCCAACAACAGCACTTTTGGCCGCTGGGCCAGCGCCATTGCAATCCATGCGCGCTGCGCCTCTCCACCTGATAAGGATACAACCTTTCTCTCCTTATAGGAGGTCATCCCCGTTAGCTCCATTGCCCAGCAGATAATCTCCTTGTCCTCATCATTCATCCGTTCATACCATTTCTTATGGGGCATTCGCCCATATCCAACCAGTTCTTCTACGGTCATATCGGAAGGGCTTGAATTGGATTGGCACAACATGCACATGATCTGCGACAACTGTTTCGAACTGAACTGCTGCAATTCCTCATTCGCAATACAAATTCGCCCACTATCACAGGGAATTAATCGAGTAATTGCCTTCAGAACAGTAGACTTGCCCGACCCGTTAGGGCCGATGATCGTAAGCACCTCGCCTTCATTCACATCAAGCGAGAAGTCGTGCACAATCTGTTTGTTCCCATAACGAATGTTCAGTGATGTCAGATGCAGCATCGATCAGGCATCCCCTTTCCGCATCAAGTATAAGAAGTATGGCCCTCCTACCATGGCCATGACAATTCCTGCGGGAATCTCTACAGGACTAAAGATTGTCCGACCAATGGTATCAGCGATGAGGAGCACCATTGAACCAAGAACAAAACTAAGAGGAAGACGATAACGATAGTCAGAGCCGATTAGTATTCTTGCAATGTGCGGCACAAGCAGGCCTACAAACCCAACAAGTCCGACCGTGGACACGGATATCGCTGCTAGATAGACCGCAATAAAAGAAAGTAGGATTCGAATATGAGTCAGATTAAGGCCTAAATTGTGTGCTACCTGCTCGCCTAATCGCAAAATATTCGCATGCCGTATACATAGCAGTGCTGCTGCCCATCCTATCAATGAATACGGAAGGATGACGAGAACATCTGCCATACTAGTACTGGATAAACTCCCGTTCAGCCATTGCAGAGCAGCAGGAAGCCTGTCGCTATACAAGATGGAAAGCAGTCCAATCATTCCTCCAAATACTGCATTCACAGCTACCCCTGACAAAATGATGCGCACAGGCGTTAAACCAAAGTGCTTCTTCCATGCGAGTCCATATACCATAAGCGCTGCTATACTGCCCCCAACAATTGCCGCGAGCGGAACCATCGAATAGTACCCAGGAATAACAAGCATAATGAACAGTACCGTTACTGCCGCACCGCTCGACACTCCAGTGAGTCCTGGATCTGCAAGCGGATTGAGCACCACTGCCTGCATTAGTGCGCCTGAAGCGGCCAGATTAGCACCAATAAACAAGGCCATCAGCACCCTCGGAATTCGAATATCCCACAATATCGTATTGGCGACATCATTCCCGTATCCGAGTACAGCATCTAGCGTTTCCTTCATACTGAACTGCACGCTCCCAATCCCAATGGAGAGCAGCGTCAGAATGGCAAGCAGAACAACAGCTAGAAGTAGTAGGATATATTTATGTCGTGACGCACTCTTCTTCACTCCGTAAGAACCCCTTATTCACCAAATAGGATTTGTGCCATATCTTTATAGGCTGCAGGCGCCTTGACTATGGACGCAATACCGTACAATTTGGAATCAAGAGCCTTCAATTTTCCATTTTTAAAGGCATTCATTTTCTCCCAAGCGCCATTCTTCTTCACGTCATCCTCAAATTTCTTGGCAACCGCATTCGGATCGCCGTGCGCGACCAGCAAGATGGCATCAGGATTTGCAGCTATCACACTCTCCATATTGAGCGGTACATAGTCCTCTGACTTCTTCATTACGTCAGACAACACATTTGTAGCCCCCAAATTGCGAGCAATACTTCCGGCGAATGTATTGTCATTCATTAGCATCAAGGCTTCTGCTGAACCGAACAGAATCATAACCTTTGGTGCAGGCTTGCCCTTCACGGAATTGAGTACTGCCTGCTCCTCATGCTGAATCTTCTCCAGATAAGCATTTGCCTTGTCTTCTCGGCCGAACACACGTCCTAGTACAGTCGTTGATAATTTCAACTGTTCTAACGAATCTGCCGGCAAATAAGCCGTAGGCAATGACGCTGGCTTCAACTTCTTCTCAATGCTGTCTTTAATAGACATTGGGCTTACGATTACATCTGGCTGCAGTTTAGCGATTTGCTCGAGATCAGGCTGGTGTGAAGAACCTACACGGGGGACGTTATCAAATGCTTCTGGCAGTTTATTGCTTGACTTAGGGACACCAGCTGGCGTTACCCCGATTTCGTTCAAAATCTCCGTAATGGAGACTGATAATGTCACAATCTTCTCTGGCTGCTTCGTCCCGAATTGCTTCAAGAGCTTCTCTACTTCTGGGTCTTCTTCCGGTTTCTTATCAACATGATTTGGCGAGTCTTGACCCGAATTTGTTGTGGACTTAGTTGCAGGCACCGAACCAGTGACCGTTGAATTCTCCTTCGCATTGCCGCAAGCGGCAAGCACGACGATCATGAGTGCGATGACCCCATATTTAATTACTTTCATTGATTATGTAAGCCTCCTTATTACCTTGTGTATGAGAATGATTATCAATTATATGATAACGATTCTCATTATATAGATATTGATTCTCATTATCAATGATATTTTTAATCTGATTCTCATTTGATTATCATAAAGCTCGATATTTGCTGTAGTGGTGCGGGATTCACGGATCGAAGGAAGATTATGGACGAAAAAAGATATGCTATGCTGATTGCAAGTCAACTAGGCGGTTATCACATTTGTTTATCCATAAGGAGGATTACAACATGAACAACATCATGGCAACACGTATGGGAAAAACTCTACTCAGCATCGGAATATGCGCAACGCTCGCCTTGTCGGGTAGTATTGTTAGTGACGCTGCAGTCATGAAGGTGGAAGCAGCCTCCTCTACTTCCGTAGCAAATAAGGTGATCCAAACAGGCAAGAAATTTATGGGGACTCCATATGTATTCGGTGCAGCAACAGGAAGAACGAGTGCATTTGATTGCTCTTCCTTTACACAATATATTTTCAAAAAGAATGGCATTAACCTCCCTCGCTCTTCCAGAGAGCAATCGCGAGTGGGTACTAAAGTCTCGAAGAGTCAATTGAAGGCGGGAGACCTTATCTTCTCTGACACGAATCGTGATGGCATCATCAATCACGTATCTGTATATATGGGCAATAACAAAGTCATCCACACATATAAGAAAGGTGTAGGAGTGACGATTTCCAACTTTAAAGGCAGCGCGTGGGACAAGACCTTCAAAACAGCACGTCGTGTGATTAAATAATTGTGAATTGGACGAGCACTTCCTTACATTCAGTTGTTAAGTAAAAGAAATTATTGCAACAGAAAAAATATAGGAGCCCATATCATTCGGATATGAGCTCCTCTTCTTTTTATCCTTCCGAGGAATGAAGATGGATAACGAAGAATATATTGTCCCCTCCAACTTCTCCTCCTAACCTACTTACGGCAGTTCCCATTCCTCATTATCGGTTCAATATATGTTCATATCCAACCGGCTCACACTGCAGCAGCAGCGCTTATGAACTAGTGGTGATATGTCGGTGCATAGAACGATTATTTATTGTACAATATAAGAAACTCTACCTGACGTATGGGCAAGAATAACGATGAACGAATGCTTCTGGATTTGTTCAATATGGTTCGAACGCCTAGGCTCATGTGAACGCGTCAAGTTCTGTTTCTATTATGACCTCATTCTTAGATACGTTGCGTATACGAAGTGTCGAGGTCATCCATCCCACACATAGGAAGGAGAAACATCAATGAACAAGGAACAAGTGGAACGAATTCATACGGGAGAGGGTTTTATTGCAGCATTGGATCAGAGCGGCGGAAGCACGCCAAAGGCTCTGCTGCAATATGGGGTTACAGAAGATCGTTACTCCAATGACGAGGAGATGTTCGAGCAAGTTCACGAGATGCGCACACGCATAATTACGAGCTCAGCATTTGATTCGAAGTACATATTGGGGGCCATCTTATTTGAGAATACGATGGATCGGACGATCGATGGACAGTTTACCGCAGATTATTTGTGGGAAAGGAAAGGCATCGTACCTTTTTTGAAGGTGGACAAAGGATTGGCTGATCTTGAACAGGGTGTTCAACTGATGAAGCCTATGCCTGATCTGAACGACCTACTGAAGCGTGCAGTCGAGAAACATATTTTCGGCACGAAGATGCGCTCAGTCATTAAGGAAGCGAACGCAGAAGGAATACGTAAAGTAGTCGAACAGCAATTCGAAGTCGGCATGCAGATTTGGTCGATGGGTCTTGTCCCAATTATTGAACCTGAAGTCGACATCTATAGCAAGGACAAGCAGCAATCGGAACAACTATTGAAGGAAGAGCTTCTGAAGCAATTGAATGCGCTTGGCGAAGACGTAAGAGTCATGCTGAAGCTGTCCATCCCTACTGTCGATAATTTCTATCGTGAATTGATTGAAGATCCGCATGTCCTCCGCGTTGTAGCCTTGTCAGGCGGATACGATCAAGATGAAGCGAATGAAAGACTGGCTCGCAATCATGGACTCATTGCCAGCTTCTCACGCGCCTTGTCGGTAGGATTAACTGCGCAGCAGACAGCTGAGGAATTCGATGAGACACTGTCCCGCTCCATTCATTCCATCTACGAAGCATCCATAAGCTAACACGTATGCTTGCATGACGGACATCTCAATAAGCAGTGGACTGTCATGTGTGTAAATATGGAAGGAACTCCCGTGAATGCAGCCATTCACGGGAGTTTTTCTGTTTACTTAACCCTTAACTATCCCGCCGGTACAAGATGAGATCCGATATATAGACTCAAGGATTGTTCGTATTCCATTCACTTAGTAGATTGAGTGGTACCTTCTCATGAACGCAGCTGATTACTTGTTAGAAAGGCTTCAATCGTAGGACTTCCCGTTCGAAAGGCCAGACTGATCGGACGACTTGTCGCCTGCTTCACTGGTCTGATCGCCATTTGCTCATTGGACTGAAACAACAGTTTTGGCCCAATGGTAACACCGATCTCTTGGGATACCATGTTCATAATCGTGTTACAATGCAGGACTTCCATCAGCACATTTGGCGTCACCCCATGATTGGACAGACACTCCATCACCTGTGAATGATAGGACGCCATAGGCATGATGAAATCGACACCCTCAAGCTGCGAGATATCGATTGTGTCCAGCTGTGCAAGTGGGTGCTTTGGCGACATACCGATGACAAGCTCATCTTCATGAATGAATACTTGATGCAGATCTTGGTTCTGTCCCGCATTCATCATAAATCCAATATCCACAGTTCCCTTTCGAATCCATTCTTGAACTTCTTCATACGTTCCCTCAAATAAAATCACTTTCACACACGGATGATGTTTTTTGATTTGTGCAATCATCGGTGGCAGCAATTGTGACGCTGCACTTGTAAAAGCACCGATTCTAAGCAAACCTTCAAGCTGGTTGTTCTCTAGCGATACTTCCTCGCGAATAATTGCTTCGCTGCGCAGAATTTGCATCATATGCGGAATAAGACGATCTGCTAACACCGTCGTACTAATCTTAGCTTGCTTGCCTCGATTCAGCAGCGCATGACCAAGCTCCTTCTCCAAACTCGCAATCGCATGGCTGACCGCAGACTGAGTCATATTCAACTGCTCAGCAGCCTTCGTGAAATTCCCCTGCTCCACTACCTTCATGAACACTTCATAGCGCGCCAATGTCATGAGTTATCCTCATACCTTTCATGCCAAACATTAATTTCACTAATATAAGTATACTCGATACAATACATTCAGAACAGATGCTTGCTCTTACAGCGATCCATGTGTTTCATGCATATTATCATAAGGTTGGTGATCATCTTGAGAAACATTACTCTTCTACTATTCGGCATGTTCGCCTTAGGTGCTGATGCCTATGTGATGGCCGGAATCCTCCCCCTTATCGCAGGAGACTTCAACATTTCTATTGGTGCAGCAGGACAATCGGTCAGTACGTTCACCCTCTGCTATGCCATCGCAGCTCCATTCTTTGCAGCTATCTTAAGTCGAGCAAATACGAAACATATTTTACTTGCTGCATTATCGCTCTTTACATTGGCCAATATCATGTCTGCGATTACGCATCAATTTGCCGTATTTCTTATATCCAGGGGAATAGCGGGAATCGGAGCAGGATTATATTCGCCATTGGCATCCTCTGCGGCCGTTCATCTTGCTCCTGAAGGGCAGCGGGGCCGAGCCTTAAGTTTAATCTTGTTCGGTATGAGTGCTGGAACCGTTATCGGCGTGCCATTAGGGATTTATATTTCTTCCTTGTATAATTGGCGATTGACAATGTGGTTTATTGTAATTGTCGGTCTCTTGGGCATAATGGCACTAGCGAGTCAGTTTCCTACAATTCAGAGCAATAGTTTGCCGACGTTGAGCGATAGATTGTCGCTGTTCAAAAATAAGCAAATCACGCTCGTAATGCTTGTTACGGCGATTTTAAGCTTTTGCAGCCTAGGATTATATACGTATTTGGATCGAATCATCGCCGCATTCGAATATGAGCAATCGATTTGGTTCATTTGGATGTGGGGGCTGGGCGGAATCGCCGGAAGCTTCTTGATTGGCTCAATTATGGATCGATATAAGCGTCCGCGAACGATTATGCTTATTCTCATCATTGTGCTCATGTTGTCCATGATGCTCATGGGTAGTGTTCATCAAAACGCAGCAAGTCTCGCATTCTTGCTCATACTGTGGGGTGCGGCGGGTTGGGCATCCATAGCTGCCCAGCAAAAAACACTTGTCGAGATCAGCCCAAGCCATGCGACAATCTCAATCGCACTCCTTAGCTCGATGAACTATTTGGCGGGATCTTTCGGTACAATGACCTTCGGTGCCTTTCTTGAGCGGAATGCAGATCCTGCCAATCTCCCCTATCTCGCAGGAATGGTTCTCGTCGCTGGATTCTTGCTTCAATGCTTCTTCATGCACAAGGCACGTACCAGTAGAATCCGTACATCAACATAAGGCGCTTACTACAAAAAAGGATGGACTTCATAATGAAGCCCATCCTTCTTTCTATCATTCCGATAAATTGCGTACATTCGCTTCGTGATGCGGTTTGTCCACAATACGGCTTTTGCTGTCCTTGTCCTGAACCGGAACAATGCCGAATGCAATCCATGACCATGAAGTAACACGCGAAATCATATATACGATGAACCAAGAACCAATGAAGGCAAATATCCAGCCGCCTGCAATATACAGTGCATACTCGAGCATATTTCCCTTAATCCCTATTTTCCGATAAATAAAGAGCAGGAACGGATGCAGCAAATATATGCCGAATGAGCATGCTCCGATGGAAGTAACCCATGAAGATACTTTTCTTCCACAACGGTAAAATAGAACAAATGAGATTTGGATCAAAATGATGCACGACAATAAGGAATGAATATACCAAACGAGCTCATACCACAAGGTGTTGACGAATATCTTGCCAACATTCGCACGATAAAACATGTATGCATGATAGATTCCGAGCCCAATCCACGCACTCCATAAGATGACCCAGCCTACAATTTGCTTATATCCCTTCGACAAGTGAACAAGCCAATTCCGGATCGATTCGTAATGCATAGCGATCCATGCCCCGAATATGAAGTATGACAGATAGGAGATTGCCAGATTCCCTCTTGGGATTTGCCAACCATACTTATTAACAATGATAAATCCCCATTGCAGCAGTGCAGCTGCCAGGAACATGAGCGGCACAGTCCGACGCATCTTTTGGAATACAGCCAGCAATAACGGAAACAATATATAAAACTGAACCATAATAATTATGTAATAGAGGTGCGTATACGCCCTGCCGCCGAACAGAGCTTTTATAAAGTCATATCCCACCGCCCACGATAGATCGAATAACATGTCGCTGCGATAGAGCTTCAATAAATAATAGAAGGCGGAAAAAACAAGGTATGGTACTAATATGTACAGTAATCGTTTCCGGTAAAACTGTCGTATCGTTCCTCCGCTTAACGGCTTGTCCGCATAATTATAAAACAATACGAACCCACTTAAAAAAATAAAAACAGGTACGGCAAATTTACTAAAGGTATTTATCAATAAGTAAAGCGGGTATGCCCGACTGCCGATTGTCGCTGCCAGCGCTTCCGATGTCGCATGGATCGCCAGCACCGCCATGATAGCAAGTGCCCGATAAGCATCGAGCTCTTGTATTCGTTCTCTCTTTGTCACGTATTTACAACTCCTCATTTGAGTTTTCTTATCATACGAAAAGTGCTCTTCACCATATCTAACAATCGAAAAGCCAAAAATGTGACATTGACAAAAAATTTTTTTATATAAAAATTGTAGCACAAAAAAAAGACCGAGTGCGGGAACATTTCGTCCCTGCTCTCGATCTTCTTCTGAATATTTACTTTTGCTGCTTGGTTTCACTCAGCCTATCCAATATGTCTTGTCCCTTGATTTGAAGTTCAGCAACCGCCTCATCCAGTGTTTTCTCTTTTTCAATCACAGAATTCAATGCATCCGACAGTAAAGCATCAAATTCGGAATGGAAACCCGCCGGAATACTCTTTTTATCAGACACACCACTGACTTGCATTGGCTTTAACAGGTAGAACGCATCCGTTTCCCGACCTCTAAAATCCTTGAAATAGTCTGACCGCGTGGGGAGCGTATCGTTCATTGCCTTCCCAGCGACCTGTGCCATTTCCGGCCCGTTCACGAACTTGACGAATTCCCAAGCTGCCCGCTTGTTCGGAGAATCCACAGATATGGCATAGATCTCCGACAATTTCACGTAAGCCGATTCATCGGGCATAGCAGGATTAACAGGTGCGGCCGCGATGCCCCAGTCGATCTCCGGT
>NZ_MAIS01000347.1:0-321 GCF_001680695.1 Paenibacillus sp. KS1
TCATTTTTTAATCATCGTTTTCGCAAGCTCGATCAGCTCTTCCTTCGCCAATGGATTACCGGGATTCGTGGCAATGGTGAATCTTACCCCTTTCTCCGTCCATGACACCGAATTTCTAACGAATTGAGGATACTTCTTCTTTGTTTCTGCATCATATTCGTCAGCAGATTTGTACTCGAACCCTTTGTCTTTAGCATTCTTATCTGTCTCTAGCGTGTAGAGTTCCACGAACAACTTATCATTTCCTTTGGCGTACTCCAGCTTGATCTCTCCCACCTCTGGCGCTTCTACCTTTTTGGAATACACCACTTTGCCTTTAGC
>NZ_MAIS01000381.1:0-248 GCF_001680695.1 Paenibacillus sp. KS1
TTTGGAATACACCACTTTGCCTTTAGCTTCCGCCTTCACTTGTGCCTCCAATATCTTACGACCGATTGAATTCTGGATTTCTCCTTTGACAAAGGCATATCCCTCCGGCATGCCCTCTGGCTCCTGTATGATAGGCCCTTTTAATGTAGAACTATATTTTTCGTAGTCTTCATATATGGTGAATGTCGGGAAATTTGTATAGTATAGAAACTCACTTCCGCCATTCAGCTTCTTATCGCTGACATACA
>NZ_MAIS01000125.1:0-11759 GCF_001680695.1 Paenibacillus sp. KS1
GGTAAACGTAGTCAAGGTAGACTGTGACGACTCCCCTGCCATCGCGTCTGAATACCGCGTTATGTCCATGCCGACCGTCATTATGTTTCATAACGGCGAGCCGATAGAGAAATTAGTCGGACTCCGTCCAAAAAGTGTGTATGAAGCGCTGATCGAGCGATACGCTTAATTTCAGGAGCTCCATTTCTTATGGAACAAAGAAGGGCATTTCTGTCCTGTTTTTATCCATGACTGAGCTGATCCCCGTAAAATAGACAGTAGAATAAAATGCTTTAACAGTCTTAGCTCGTGCTTCCATCGGGCTAAGGCTGTTTCGTTTTTGCTGTAACCGCAGTGATATCTGCTTTTTCCACTACTAGATCCCTCATTCAATTCTCCAATCATGTATATCATCTTGGAACGCCGATATGCCGCTGCGTAATTTCACCGTGCCTGTCTTCGTAAATAATTTCAACCTGCCGCCCAAAGTAATTTTCCTGATGCATATTCACCATCACAACATCAAGGGCTCAAGCATAAAAATATACCCCCGTAAAAAACTACGAGGGGTATATTTTTTCAAAAAGTATTCCTTCAGCACTGATAAAATTGAAAGTTTGCTGGTCAATTTCATAGATATTAACCGGATCAATCTCCACACCTTTATCTGGAACTTTAATTTCATCTTCAACTAATAGGAAAAAGCGTTCGTTTCGAAAATTGAAAAGACATCTCGCCCCAATTTCAAATGATGCCATTTATATCCATCCCCTTTTCGCAACATTTGTATAGATTTCACGCTTTACATAATATGCTATATTAATAGATTTGATAACGGCACGTACCAGTCAGAAGAAAATCAAGGTTTTAAACTACCTTCCAGGTAAAAGCTGCCTCCACCTATTTAGTGCTGGCCGTGATCGTGATTACATTCTTTCTGCTGGTTCCGTTTGTACTGCTAGTTCGCAGGTTTTTGCAGAAAAGTATAAAAACCATCCATTAGAACACCAGACTTTTAAAAGATGATATTATCGTGCAGAGATGAGGTGATTGGATTCATGAAAACGTACCGAACAACAGAATTAGCGCGTAGCATTGGAATCCACCCCAACACTGTGCGCCTTTATGAGGGACTTGGACTTATTCCAAAACCGTACTGAGGAATAAGTAAAAGGCTTGCAGGAAAACCTAAATCCGGTAACTTCATTAATTAACGGATCTAGGAGGTTGGCTAATGGCAAAGTTTTTTGTATTAGCAGTATTATTATTGGTGGCAGGTTGTTCGTCCCATAACAATATGATGCAAAAGCAAGTGACTCCTAAGCAAACACGAACTTCAACTCATGATCATACTACTGCGCCAAACTCTGTCCTCACACAGGCATCATCAACAGCTACGTCATGGAAAGAGCGATCTTCCATTACAACAAAAGAAGCACAAAATGGAATTCCATTGGATTTGTTGGATCTGATTCGAACACCGGATGGAAATCCAGCAAACCAGGTACCTACAGGGAATCCTGAAAATAAGGAGCCAACAGGTTCAACAGGATCAGTACAGGAAGGTACTATGGATAATCATTTATCCGAATTCGAGCAGCAGGTTCTAGATCTAGTAAATCAAGAAAGGTCCAAAGCAGGATTAGGTTCCTTGAGTAGGAGTGGAGAATTGTCAAATGTGGCTATGGTCAAGGCACAGGACATGTACAACAACAATTACTTTGATCATAATTCTCCCACACATGGATCCCCCTTCGATATGTTGAAGGAATTCGGGATTACATTCAACACCGCTGGAGAGAACATCGCAAAAGGGCAAACTACCCCTACCCAGGTTATGAAGGACTGGATGAATAGCCCAGGCCACAGAGCAAATATACTGAATAATAACTATACCCATATCGGTATTGCTTTTTATAACAACACATGGGTTCAGGAATTTACTGGATAACGCCTTTCATCTCCCAACAATAACGGTTCAAAAACCCGCAATTTATGCGGGTTTTTGGCACTTCAGGCTGACCCCTCTCCGTCTATTGGCAAGTTGAAGTTCTCTGATGCTCCCAGATAACGATGTACGAACATCCCACTTAGTAGCGTTCAACTCACTTTTAAAATTCAAGTCAATATGTCGAAATAATGGTAATATATTGAATAATATCATCTTTTAAACGAGGTGGAACAGTGTTAGAAGATATTTCAAAAATGATTGCCATCGTGATATATATGGCAACTATGCTGAGTATAGGGTGGTATGCTTTCCGAAAAACGACAAACTTGACGGACTATATGTTAGGGGGACGTTCCTTAGGGCCTGCTGTAACTGCTTTAAGTGCTGGCGCTGCCGATATGAGCGGATGGCTGTTAATGGGGCTTCCGGGAGGAATTTACCTGACAGGACTGTCAAATATCTGGATTGCCATTGGCTTATCGGTTGGCGCCTATCTGAACTGGCTGTTTATTGCTCCACGTTTGCGCACATACACGGAAGTTTCCGGGAACTCCATTACCATTCCGTCGTTTTTGGAAAATCGATTTAAGGATAGCACCAAACTTCTGCGGATTGTTTCCTCCATTGTTATCCTCATTTTCTTTACGTTCTATATTTCCTCAGGTATGGTGGCAGGAGCCGTCTTTTTTGAAAACTCCTTCTCCGTTCCTTTCATAGCGGGGCTGCTCCTCGTATCCGGAGTGGTTGTTGCCTATACATTGTTTGGGGGCTTTCTTGCTGTCAGTTGGACGGACTTTGTCCAAGGACTTATCATGCTGCTTGCTCTTATCCTTGTCCCGGTGTTAGCAATGAGCGAGACGGGTGGGTTTGCCAACACCGTTGATACAATCAGAGCCATAGATCCGTCCCTCCTAGATTTATTTAACGGAACTACTGTGCTCGGCGTCATCTCTGCAGCTGCCTGGGGACTTGGCTATGTTGGCCAACCGCATATTATCGTCCGATTTATGGCCATCCGCTCTGTACAAGAGACCAAAACTGCGCGACGTATTGGTATGGGCTGGATGGTTGCCACATTACTTGGCGCTTCATTAACAGCATTAGTAGGTCTTGCTTTTTTTGCACAAACAAATTATACATTGTCTAATCCAGAAGCTGTCTTCATTCAACTTGGACAAATTTTATTCCATCCGTTTATTGCCGGACTTGTCCTTGCTGCCGTATTGGCTGCAATAATGAGCACGGTTTCTTCTCAGCTCATTGTAACCTCTAGTGCTTTGACAGAAGATTTATATAAGCTGATTCTGCGTAAAAATGCCTCTGATAAAGAACTTGTGTTCTTTGGACGAATGTCTGTTCTAACGATTTCAGTCATCGCCTGCCTGCTTGCGCTGGGCGGTGAAAACAAAACCATTTTAAGTCTTGTCGCTTATGCCTGGGCCGGTTTTGGCGCTTCCTTTGGCCCCGTTATCCTGTTAAGCCTATACTGGAGAAAAATGACCAATTGGGGTGCCATTGTCGGAATGTTAGCAGGCGCAACAACAGTGATTATTTGGAAAAATATTGACTTGCAAATTACTAGAGATGTATACGAAATCATTCCCGGATTTATCGTCAACCTTATCGTCATTATTGCCATCAGTCTGTTTACCTATCAACGGGACGAAGCTATCGAGAAAGAGTTTGATACCAGCTTGAAACGGTTACACACGAATGTAGAAGAAGCATGATCAATTTTGGCTTACATCCCTGCAATACGCCGAGAACAACGCTCGAATGATGCTCACTCACTTTTGAGAAATGAAAACGAAATTTACAACAAACCCTACACTTTAACACCAGACTTTGCTCTGGTGTTATTTTATTTATGCAAAGAGAGCATTTAGGAGGGATTTGATTACGTGGAAACAACTCAAGGTAGAACACTTGAGCAAGTCTTACGCCAGCGTCAAAGCAGTTGAACATCTAAACCTATCGATTTGTCGTGGTGAAGGTTTCGGCTTGTTGGGCGCAAACGGTGCAGGCAAAAGCACCACTTTGTGAGGTCACTGCATCTCTTTACAAAACCGCTGTGGATTACACGAGCTTGGGGTTAACCATTCTGTTGACCTCACACTTTATGGACGATGTGGAAGCTCTTTGTGACAAAATCATGATTCTGAAAAAAGGGAAGAGCATTTTTGACGGGACCGTACAGGAAGCGATTGCGGCCAGTCCTCATGAGAAATTTGAGGATGCATATCTTTGGTATACAGACGAGGAGGAAAGAAAATGAGAGCATTTAGGGCGCTGCTCAAAACAGAGTGTAAACTGTCTCTTCGCGGGATGGACATGTTCATCTTTGCGATCTGCATGCCTGTCGCCGTGGTGATCATTTTAGGTGCAGTTTTCGGAAATAAGCCAGCTTTCGATGGCGCAGCTTACACCTTCCTGGAACAATCCTTTGGAGCCGTGGCCACGATTGAATTATGCGCTGGGGGAGTTATGGGACTTCCTTTAGTGGTGTCCGATTACCGAAGCAGGAGGATACTAAAACGCTTTAAGGTAACGCCGACCAGTCCCGCTCTTATCCTAGCCGTACAAGTTGTCATTTATGCGATTTACTCCATTGCTTCACTTATCCTTGTCTATATGACTGCAGCCATTTTTTTTGGCTATCAATTTCATGGCTCATGGCTGCAATTTTTAGGCGCATACATCTTGGTCATGCTGTCCATGTTCAGCATCGGACTGCTGGTCGGTGGACTAGCGCCAAACATGAAAATAGCAAGTGCTGTAGCCAGCCTGCTCTATTTTCCAATGCTTATTGGCGCTGGTGCTACCTTGCCTTATGAAGTTATGCCTGCGGCGCTTCAAACAGTGGCCGATATATTACCGCTGACACAGGGCATTAAGATGTTGAAAGCCGCTTCACTTGGCCTGCCAATGGATAGTATCATCATCCCCGTTGTTGTAATGATTGTACTTACAATGATATGTATGAGTATGTCTCTTCGCCTCTTTAAATGGGATTAATAGTGATATAAACAGTGACAGTCTAGGACATTATTTTCTCGTCCATACTGTCACTGTTTTATAACATACTATATTTTCATAAACACCTTGTACTACTTCTCGAGGAAAGGAAAGTTAGAAACTGCTTTATCCCCAGCGATCATTTTACAATTATGGTTGTGCCGTCGAATTTCGTAAGCGTAAATCCTTGGAATGGTTCGTTAAACGTATGCCTGTAGTTGCGAAGCAAACCGATGGCGGCAGCCTCGCCCAAATTCATGCCATCGAAACAGTCGGAGCGATAATGAATACCTGCAAATGCCCGAGCGATGGCAATGTTATTGGCGAGCTTATTCAATTCACCGCCTATAGTGAGCGGCGCTCCGTTAAAGGGCTCTAGGGACAGGCCGTCGTCGCTCACTGTAACTGGATTCGGGAGAACAAAATCTTCGTTGAAGAATGCCTTTAACATGGTGACGCCTGCGCCGGCAATTACGGCATGGCCTGCTGGATAGGACGGATGTGCCGGACACCCTTCCGGGTACGCCTGTGGCAGCAAGTAAGTGCCGTATTTATTGAAGGTTAGATCAACTGCGGGAGAATTCAGGAGCTGCTCATTAATCGGATAATTTGCATTGTTCGCTTTTTTCTGTTGAACGAGACCTCCAAACTCTTCCGGCCGCAGTCTCCGATGCACAAGAAACTTCTGATACCACGCAGACTCCATCGAGAAATTCGCGGCCCGTGCGACCAAATCCAAAATATACGGAGAACCAAAGGTAACAAATCCAGTCTGCGTGCGCGAATGGAAATACGGATTGGCCGGATCGAGTGCGGAAGAACCCAAGCTCAACAAATATAAACAGGCCATTAACACACCTTGATAAGAAAAATCTTTATGCACCCATTCGCTTATATCTCTTCCGTTTCTTAAAAAACGAGGCTCAGGATCATAGACAATGGAAGCAGACGGAGCAGCGCCGTTTTGAATGCTCAGCCATGTTTGATAATCCGTTAAGAAATGTTGACCCGCCAAAGGGACTTTGTATTTTTGAATAATGGCAGTGGCGCCAAATGGAATATCTTTATATAAAAATTGTGAGATATACGGCCCTACCAGATCGCCTTGCGTAACGCCGCGAAATAAAGTTTGCGGTGTTACTTGTCCGTTTATTTTGGGCCCATAAAAATCCTTCAGATTCGAAAGGTTCTCCGCTGCTGCAGCGGCTAATGGATCTCTGTCGTAGCTGTTGAACGGAACATCCCGCAACAACGATTGCCAGTATAGTTCTACCATATCGCTGGCGGCCGCAGCACTGTTTATCGAAGGAGGAGCTGGAATCGTTAAGGAATGTCCGTCGGGCCCGGCAAGATCATACACGTAAGCCCCTTGCGGATTAACGAGTTTGAGCATTCCCCCGAGGGGAATATCCTCGAATTTACTTGGCTTCCCGCTTTTCAATGCTTTGAGATATGCCTGGTAAGCATGTTGATCAACTTCTCCAAGACCGTTATGCGGCAGTCCCTTCGTGAAGTTTCCGATTTTGTTCGGATACTTCCTTTCATCGTGATTGCAAGGCTGAGGCAAGATTTTGTGCGACTTTTCTTCTTTAGCGGATTGATTTCGAATTTTATATGCTTTATGTTGCCGTTCCTTTGGATCTAAAGGGCCTAGTATACATGAGTCATCCATATGATTCCTCCTTGAGCGATTTGTAAGAAGCACAGAGATCTCTATAATTTATTCAAATGAGTCGATTTAGTATGGTTATATGTAGAATACCTGGCCACAAAAGAAAAAGAGGCTCTATACAAATGGTTGCTGCATATAAAAAGATCTAGCGGCTTGCCGCTAGACCCTTAGTACATCGCGCATATCAATTTCATATTTATAGCCATGTATCTTTTATAGAACTTTAGAATCTAGTTTCAAAACAATAAGCGTAAAATGATAATGGAAATAATACCGCCCAGTACGGTTCCCAATAAACTTCTTGTTTTTATCGCAATTAGAAAAGTCGGTATGGCTGCAAAAAATTCAATGTTGTTGGTAAGAGATGTAAGCTTTCCGTCATGGATAAATATCTCTTGACCTATCAGAGCAGCTATTACAGAAATGGGAACATAATTTAACCAACGCATTGCCCATTCTGGTAATTCAAAACGACTAAGCACCATAAGAGGAACGACCCTTGGAATGAACGTGACAAAAGCTGAGCCTAGAATAATCAAAAAAATGTCCCATCTTACTTCCATTTTTCTACCACCATTCCTATTGTTGAAGCAATAATTGTAGCCACAATAACGCCCATACTGCTGGACAAAAAGAAAGAACTTCCTACAGCAATGACCACTGCAATAATTGCGACAACGATATCAAGTTTGATTCTATTTCGCCCTAACATGGAGAGTACGAGAATACCAATAAACATAGCTGGCAAGGCAAATGCTAGTCCGAATTTCTCCGGATTCGAAATCCATTGTGCCAAAAATGCTCCTGCTACATTCGCTACAAGCCAATTTACATAAGCGGTTATATTGAGACCATGCATCCATTTCTCACTGATTCGCTTTTTCTTGGCCGCCTCGGTAATCGCGACACCGAATGTCTCATCGGTGAGTAGAGAACCCACTAGCATGTTCCGAAATGGAGAAAGATGCCGGAAATAAGGTGCTAGAGCTGCACTAAGTAAAATATGACGAAGATTAACAAACAAAATCGTAATAATAATGGCAGTAATCGAGCTACTTGTTGCTATCATTCCTGCAGCAATAAACTGAGCTGAGCCAGCATAGAGGATTAAAGACATCAGAGCGATCTCAGCGATGCTAAGTCCCGCAGTCTTTTGGATCACACCTGCAGCTAATCCGATACTTAAATAACCCAGCAGCGTGGGGACACAATCTTTTACTCCTTGGATAAAGCCATCTTCATCTCTCGGAGACGAATTCATTTGGACGTTCGACAGACTCATTTCATTCCCTCTTTATTTTCAAGTATTAGAAGCTAACTTACTAACTACTACGAAACAGTGAAAGAAAATACGGTTCAATTTATTTGAACCGTTTCCCGGTAACAACATGAAATAGGTTAGGAGCGTTTTTCCAAAGCGCTTCTGCTTTCTCTGGGCCCACTTCTTTCACTAATTCTGAGAACATAATATCATGCCTGATGTATTCCATCGCGATTAACACAAGTGCCGGGTCTTCCGTTTTTACCGCCCATGCAGGTGTATTTGGCGAGAAATTTGCAATTAATACTTCCTCATTGTCCCGTGCAACAATCGTTAAGCGACCGTTCATACGTTCCTCAGCTACTTCTGGAGCCATGTAATTGTGATGCGTAGTTGCTCCAAGCTGAATCTCAGGTGCTCCAAAAAGAATAGAAAAGACGTGGATATCATCCTTTATCCGCGTATCTACAGCACCTTTTATCGAATCGACTTGTGGTTCCCAGATCGACAACCATATTTCTTTTTTAGCTTTATCGATTATGTCAATCATTTCGGCCACAACGCGCTCATCACTGCTGATGCGTCGAATAACATCTACTTCTTGTTCACTTTCTAAGGCAGATAAATTCTTTTCAAGATAATCCATAGAATTGTCAAAGTCATTACGCAATCGGCGGATTAATTCTTTTGCTGGTAACGGCGCATAGGTTACAGGGTCAGAAGGTACTGTATAAACTGCACCTTTATCCATTAATTTTGCCAATACTTCATAAATCGTTGAACGAGGCACACCCGACCTTTTGCTTATTTCATATCCGGTTATAGGGGAATTTTTCAAAAGCCCTATGTACGCTTTACATTCATATTGTGAAAAGCCCCATTTCTGAAGTTCTTTAAAAAGTTCTTCCATGGCAACTCCTTTAGTAGTTAGTGTGTTACTTACTATAAAATAAAATGAATTAGCTGTCAAAGCTATATAGCGAATGAACGATATGGAATATGTAAAAATACTGGCTTGTATACGAGCCCTAACGACCCGCTCGCGGGCAACAATCTGTCCATCGACGAGAGCGTGAATGACTTCATTCAGCAAGGTGCCGAGACGAACAAGTCGAATCTTACTTATTCGGGCCAAGGGGCAAAGTCCTTCCGATTACGCGAGAATATGAAAAAACAGCTAGATCAATTTGATCTAACTGGTCATATGAATTCATACCATTTTTAATTTAAAAGTACCAACTTCCACTTCTGGGCAGCGGTCCCATTATCCGTCCAGATCTGCACGTTCGTACCGTCGTTCGTGCCTGATGTGGATACATCCAGTGCCTTATTGCTGTTACTATTAATTAGTTTATACGAGCCATCTGTATTGCGTATGAAGCTCCATTTCTGTGCACCTGAACCGTTGTCATCCCAAACCTGTACGTTTGTACCGTCGGCTGTCCCCGAACTTGTCACATCCAGTGCTTTGGCGCTTACTGCGTTAATCAGTTTATATGTGCCGTCTTGGTTTCGATACACTGTCCAACGTTGAGCTGCTGATCCGTTATCTGAATAAATCTGAACATTGGTGCCATTCGCTGCCCCTGATCCTTGAACATCCAATGCTTTTCCACTGTTTACATTAATTAATTTATAGGGTCTTCCCACAAGCACATCGTTGCTAGTCAAGTTTGGATCCTTGGAATATTGCTGCCATAACTGATCGACAGTCTGGCCAGTTAACTTCACCCATAATTGTTCACTATAAGTCCGATTACGAAGATTGGAGTCCATCTCATTGACGATCGACGGACGGATCCGATTTTCCAGCCATACGAAAAAGCGAGCTGTAACTTGGTAACTATCCGTATATTTATGATTAGGGCTATAATTAGGCAGAACCCATCCTGCCGGCCCATTATTTACGCCATATTTGTAACGGGCATAGTCCGCGATCCCTTCGGTTAACCATCCCGGGCTCCCCCCAGGATAGGCTTGAACGATATGCATTAACTCATGGGTTACCGTATCGATATCTTCCGGATTCTTCCGCAGCCAATTAGAGCTGAATTTAACATTGCCCCCTCCTGCTTCCGCAACACCAGAGTATGTCGGATCAATTGTAAAATGTACTTTCCGAGCTGCCTGACCATTGAAACGTGCAACCATTTGAGGATATACGATAAAGAAGGTATCAATCATTCGTTGTTTCACTGTCGAATCAAAAGAAGGATCCTCGTTATTCACTTCTAATGTGTAGGTTCCGTCTGTGTAGGAAGCAGTCTCGGCAGAAACCACCATCACTTCAGAACCGAATAGCACCATCATCATCAAAATCATTGACAATTTTCGAATCAATCCTATTCCTCCTTGTTGGATCTAACTAGCTCATATCGCTGTAAATCCTTGGTTCCAAGGGTACCTGATGTCATCGATCACAGCCGGAAAATTCGCTTAACGCACGTCAGAAATGTGTTTTGGCCACATTACACCTCGGACATGCCATATCGCTGATAATTCCCACCTTCATCGAAAAAACGCTCCTCCTTCCCGCCCTATAATCCTCAGCTGTTCCGATACTTTAGCGATAATGGTTCCCCCAAAAGCTGTGACTTACCAGGAAATATTATGCAATTTATTCCTTTTTATGAAGTCTATTTTTCATATATTTCTTGATCACGTATTCAAAACCAACGCATATTCGACCAAAAAGCAAAAGGACACAATAGAGCTTATTATTTACTCTACAGTGCCCATATGAATTCTTCGGATGTGAAATGTATTGGGTGGACTTTATCATTACTCTGCTTGGTGTAGCATGAGGTTTTGATAAAAAGCTGAGTCTGGATCGCCGTTTTCGCCTTTTTCGGTAAACTGCTCAAACGTTCCTTGAAATTTTATACTTCCTTTATGCAATAAATGAATTTTACAATGTATATTTCGAAACTCATGTAAAGTATGAGTGGAAAGAATGACTGTAGAACCTGTGCCAAGACTAAGCCTTTCTATTCTTTTTAAAATTTGCAATCTTGCTTCGGGATCAACTCCGGAAGTTGGTTCATCGAATACATACAGCTTCCTTTGCATAAGCGTTACCGCCAAAATACTTAAGTACCGTCGCTCGCCTATAGATAACTGACCAAATTGGGTGTCCCATACTTTTTCCATCAACTCAATTTCTGAAGATTCCATGTATTTATCGGTATAAGGAGTATTCGAAACTTTTATATGATTATTGTGATCCGTGTACAAAAAAAACCGAAACAAATCCTTCCCTTTCAAAGCCGAAGGAAATGATAACCCCTGTAACTGATAAATAATTTCAGAATGGTTAGGTACACCTTTGATTTCTTTGGGTCTTGGGATAACATTTGTAATCAAATCAAAAAGCGTCGTCTTGCCGGAACCGTTTTTACCTATAATGACGTTTACTATACCCGGTTTAAAATCTACAGTTACATTCTCCAAATTACTCTTATTACAATTCTTATGCCTATAATTTAAATTCTCAATTGTAATCATATACCTGCCCCAATTCATGTTCGATTTGTCGAGGATACGATTCTTGTATATCTCATCCCCAAAAGTCCGATAGCCGTATATAAAATCAAGCCGAATACGATATGAGCCGAGCCAAAATTCATATATTCCTTACCCGTTATGAATTCTACTATTAATAGATTCAAAGCTCTAACCAGTTCTAATGGATTAATATATAGCAGCAGGATTCCCCACGACAATGAATGCGACAAATTATTAGCGGTTACTATCAAAAATACAAGTAGAAGCATATTCAATACAGTAACTAGTGATTCTTGCTTCATCGGGAAGATCATAAGTATCAAGAAGAAGAACATTATCGGAATTGCCCCGATTAAGCCCGCAACGACGGAACTAAT
>NZ_MAIS01000135.1:0-9511 GCF_001680695.1 Paenibacillus sp. KS1
ATTTACACAAAAATATTGACGCTACCACGATTTGAAGAAACAAGAGGGCATTTGCTCTCTTGTTTTTGTTTGGTGTTGATATATTGAGTTCATGATTTAACCAACAATTTGCTACCCGCAAATTTTTTATATGAATTAATGATCAATACTTGTATACTTTTTTATAGCAATGTGATAAGGTAGAAACGATTATGTAAGAGGAGGTATCTATTTAAGGACATGTGGACTAACTAATTGGACTCGTTATGGAATTGGATAACAACGATCCAGCGCTCTGCCGCAATGGTGGAACGGTTAGAAAACACGTGTGCCTATTTACAGATACTCCTTATCGTAATAGTTCGGACAGTGGAAGCAGTGCAGGCTGAATTAGCTTGCTCCTGTTTTGTTTTGCCGCGACTTGTACCTATGCGTAAGCTACAGAGTGCTTATGGAGGGTATGCTATTTGTTTGCGTTAGGGTTTCTTTATCGCACAATCTAATCGTGACTCATCGGCAGAGGCCGGTGAGTTTTTTTGTTGCGCTTAGTTGCGCGGATAAAGGAGGTAAACGTATGACGTTGTTGTTAAGCTGTAGAAATTTAGCGAAAGCCTTTGGAGATTTACAGGTGCTACGAAATGTTCAGCTCGATATTGCCAAGGGGGATCGCATTGGACTGGTCGGATGCAATGGTGCAGGCAAAACGACACTCGCCCAGTTACTATATGGAACAGTAAAGCCGGACACAGGTGTGATCACTTGTTTCGGAGATTCGATTGATATTGGATATTTAAAGCAATCGACTTCGTATTCAGTTCAAATGTTCAGTGAGATGTCGGAGTGCATGCTGGAGAAGGATGGGGCTTCCTCATTCATGACTGCAACAAGCATGATGGGCGTAAGACAGGTGCAGTCGTGGGAAATGGAGAGAGCTCGTCATCTGAGCGGAGGGGAGCGTACGAAGTTGGCGCTAGCTCATATCTGGTCAACTCGCCCTCATTTATTACTTTTAGATGAGCCTACGAACCATCTAGACTTGGATGGTGTGGAATGGTTGATTCGAGAACTGAATTCATACGATGGTTCGATGCTTGTCATCTCGCATGATCGATATTTTCTTGATCGGACGGTTCAGCGTACTATTGAGCTAGAGGATGGGGTTGCTCATGAATACATGGGGAACTACAGCGCGTATCGCGATGAAAAAGCTCGAAGATATCAGAATCAGCTGCATCAATATGAGACGGAGCAAAAGTATAAAGCAAAAATAGAAGTTGAAATCCACCGCTTGGAACAGTGGTCTTCCAAGGCGCACCGAGAAGCAGGCAAAGTTGGCAAAATGGCAGAGATGCGTACTGGCATCAAGGAGTTCTATCGTACCAAGGCCAAGAAAATGGATCGACAGGTGAAATCGAGGATAAAAAGGCTTCGTCGAATCGAATGTGAAGGAATTCAGAAGCCGCGAAAGGAGCAGCAGATTTATTTTGAATTTGATCATCCCGACAAACGGGGGAGACGAATGTTGGAAGCCAATCGGATTCATAAATCTGTAGGGAATAAGCTGCTGTTCCAGGATAGTTCATTTACCGTTCAGCGTGGAGATAGAATCGGACTTCTAGGGCCAAATGGGTGCGGCAAATCAACACTTATCCGGATGTTAATAGGGCAGCTTCAACCTGATCGTGGAGAGATCTGGCTAAGTCCAAGCATCAAGCCCGCCTACTTATCTCAGGAGCTGGACGATCTGGATGCGGAGCAATGCGCATTGGAATGGTACGGGTACGACTCTGATAGTCTTGCCGAAGTACGCACGGTACTCGCTCAGATGGGGATTGAGGCAGAAATGTTGATGAAGCCGATGAAGCAGCTGAGCCTAGGAGAACGGATGCGTCTCAAAATCGCGAACTTGATCGTCAATCGTTCAGACGTTCTTGTTTTGGACGAACCAACGAACCATTTGGATTTACAGAGCAGGACGCAACTGGAGGAAACGTTAACCTCGTATTCTGGAACGATGCTGATCGCTTCCCATGATCGGTATTTTCTCGAACGAGTATGTCAAAAATGGCTGGTTTTTCATGACGGCAAAGTGACACTGTCACAACGCTCATTAAGTCAGGCAGTGCAAGTTGGCGATGATGGACAAGGTTCGGATCAGATGGCCTCCTCAGATGAGGTGTATGATCGGTTAATGGTAGAACATAAGTTATCCCACATTTTAGCCGAGCTATCACTGTGTAAACCAGGAGATAAGAAGTATACGGTACTAGATGAGGAATACCAGTTGTGGCTCCACAGAAAGAAGCATTTGGATCAATCTAGGTATAAATAGCTGAATTTAGCGAATCATAGGAGTACATTCGTGCATGAGAGGGTGCCCAACAACATGAGAATGAAAAGGTATGTACGGTATGTACTCCTACCAATATTTATGGCTATTTTGATGTTCATGTCCGGTTTCCAAAGCGGAAGTAATATGCGATTGGATGTGCCTGAAAATGAATTAGACTCTGTGATCCACGCCTTACAAAAAGGCGGATATATTTTGTATGTGAGGCATGGCGAAGCTACGGTTGGGCAGGATCGACCGGCCGTGGATTTTAATGAATGCTCGACGCAGCGCAATCTGAGTGATACCGGAAGAGAGCAGGCTAAAATGCTTGGGGAGTCTATGCGCAAACTCAATATTCCTGTTCAATATCCAGTTGTTGCGAGTCCATATTGCCGAACCCGAGAATCGGCAGAACTTGCCTTTGGTTCAGGCAATGTGGCTGTCGATCCTTCTTTGGCGGCTATCGCTAAGCTTAGCGATAGCACAATTTCAGCTGCAGAGAAACAAAGCATTGTGACGCAGGTAGAGAAAATGTTCGAGGTAGTACCCCTGTCTGGAACGAACAAAGTAATCATCGGTCACGCTTTTCCTGCCGGTGTTGCTGTCGGTGAGATCCCTTATATGGGGACTGTTGTGATTAAGCCCAAAGGGCCGGGGAATGGGTATGAGATTGTCCAAAAAATCAGTCTTCAAGATTTCATGAGATAGGATTCCGAACAAGCAAAAGTTCCTTCATTTCGGAGTAAGGCGGTCCGCCCTCCGTTTTACCGCATTACAGGATGATTGTAGAACGACACAAACATTGGTTCAAGACATCTTTACTAAATGGGTGGAAATCCAAGGTCAAGGACTAATGTTTGTGTCGTAGATTTTCAACTACAAACACTCCTCAGATTCTACTTGATCAGAACCGCAGCCTGCCACGACCACCAAAAAGATGCTGCCAGCCATCCTACCTAGATAATGGAACAGCCATAAACCTTGTCAAAGGTAAATGATTGTGTTATTTTATATGTGTAACCGGTTTCATATTTAGAGGTGAGTAACAACGATGGCAACGATTAGAGACGTAGCGAAACATGCGGGCGTATCCGCAGCAACCGTATCGCGGGTAATCAACGACACTGGATATGTGCATGATGATACCCGCAGAAAGATTGAAAGCGCAATCAAAGAACTTCACTATACGCCGAATGAAGTAGCTAGATCCTTATACAAGCGAAAATCCAGACTGATCGGTTTCCTACTCCCTGATATCACCAACCCTTTTTTTCCTGAGTTGGCGCGTGGGGTGGAGGATAAGATGCAGGAGAATGATTTTCGAATCATTTTTGGCAATAGCGATGAAAATATACAAAAAGAAAAAGAATATATCCAGACCTTCGTACAAAATAATGTGGTTGGCGTGATTGCATCCACGAATCATCCGGATGCAGTTATTTATCAGAAGCTGAAGATTCCGGTAGTATTTCTCGACCGTACGGTGGACAATCGCCCGTCGGTATATGCGGACGGACATGAAGGCGGTAAGATAGCTGCCCATGAAATGATTGCCCGCGGCAGCCAGCGCATTACGGTCATGCAGGGTCCGGCTTCCATTCGGCCGGCACAGGATCGTTATCAGGGCGCGATTGATGTGCTGAACAGCCATGGGATGGATTACAACGTAATCCAGACTACATCGTTTTCGTTCACGGAGGCAGGAAAATGGGCGAAGGAATTGTTCGAGCGTTATCCGGACACGGATGGCATCATTGCCAGCAACGACATTGTCGCTACTGCGGTGCTTCATGAAGCGCTTCGGCTTGGCAAGAATGTGCCGGATGACGTGCAAATCATCGGCTTTGACGATATTCCGCTCAGCAGTCTCTTAACACCAGCACTGACGACGATCAGGCAGCCCGCTTATGATATGGGCAGAGCCTCGGCAGACCTTTTAATACAATTATTAGAGAATGAAAATGTAGATCAGAAAATCATACAAATGCCCGTGACATTTACAGAGCGGGAAACAATGAGGAAGGTGGGGCAACATGGCTAAAATTATTGTAGTAGGAAGCTCATCGATTGATTTAGTCGTTACATCATCCAAACGCCCGGGGGCCGGTGAAACAGTTCTCGGGGAAAGCTTCAAAACCGTTCCTGGAGGCAAAGGAGCGAATCAGGCCGTTGCCGCAGCGCGGCTCGGAGCCGACGTAACCATGATCGGGCGAGTGGGAGACGATGCATTCGCAGCGCAAATTTTGAACAACTTTAAGCAAAACAACGTTTGTGTCGACAATGTGGAACCGGTTCCACATATGGAAAGTGGAACAGCGCATATCATTTTGGCAGAAGGTGATAACAGTATTGTTGTTGTGAAAGCGGCCAATAATGAAGTTACCCCAGAATATATCGACCATACGAGGGAAGCTTTTGAAGGAGCGGATATGGTGATGATCCAGCAGGAGATTCCGGTGGGAACCGTTACTCATGTCAGCCGGATCTGCAAGAACCTTGGGATTCCGCTGCTGCTCAACCCAGCGCCAGCACGTCCGCTTGATGATGAAGTAATCGAAAACGCTGCTTATATTACACCAAATGAGCATGAAGCGGAAATCCTGTTTTCATCTCTAACGGTTTCTGAGGCGCTGCGCAAATATCCGAACAAGCTGTTTATTACCGAAGGCAGCAAAGGAGTGCGTTATTTCGACGGCTCTAATGAAGTGCTCGTACCATCTTACAAAGTGGAAGTGGTAGATACGACAGGCGCGGGAGATACCTTTAACGCTGCTTTTGCGGTCGCATTAGCTGAAGGAACAGCGATTTACGATAGCGTCCGTTTTGCCAACCGTGCAGCTTCCTTGTCTGTAACGAAGTTTGGTGCGCAGGGCGGCATGCCATATCGTCAAGAAGTGGAGGCGCAGATGTAACATGAAAAAACAAGGCATCTTGAACAGTCATATTTCGAAAATTCTGGCCGATTTGGGCCACACAGATACAATCGTCGTCTGCGACGTCGGTCTTCCCATCCCGGAAGGGGTCAAGAAAATTGATTTGGCGCTGACGTTAGGTACGCCAAGCTTCGAGGATACCGTCAATTCCATTGCTGCCGATATGGAAATCGAAAAAGTGGTGATTGCGGAAGAAATCAAAGCGCAAAATCATGAAGCAAATGCTTATATTCAGCATAAATTCGCAGATTGTGAAATCGAGGATTGTCCTCACGAAGAATTCAAGGAACTAACTCGCAAGGCCAAAGCGGTGATTCGCACGGGCGAGGCTAAACCGTTCGCCAATATCATTTTACAAGCAGGTGTCTATTTCGGTTAGCAAGTGCTTTCGAAGTCAGTTTTGCTATAAAGGACATCCAGAGAGGCAACGTTCGCAAAACTTTTAAGGAGGAGCCATTATGCAGATTCAAATGAAAGGAATCCACAAAGCCTTCGGCAGCAACCAGGTACTATCCGGCGTTGATTTTGACCTGCGCGAAGGCGAGGTTCACGCCCTCATGGGCGAAAACGGTGCGGGCAAGTCCACCCTAATGAACATTCTGACGGGCCTGCATGCAAGAGATAAAGGAACCATCCTGATCGACGGCAAGGAAACGTATTTTGCCAATCCGAAAGAAGCGGAGCGGCAAGGTATCGCTTTTATCCATCAGGAGCTAAATATATGGCCTGACATGACCGTGGTGGACAACCTGTTCATCGGGAAGGAGATGTCCTCGACTTGGGGACTTCTAAAATCCAAGGAAATGAAGGCGCTTGCAATTGAGCAATTCAAAAGACTCTCCGTTGATATACCGTTGAATATAGAAGCAGGACAATGCTCGGTAGGACAGCAGCAGATGATTGAAATCGCCAAGGCACTGTTGACGGACACCAAGGTCATTATCATGGACGAACCAACCTCTGCGCTGACGGAAAGAGAAATTCAGAAACTATTTGAAGTCATTCAGTCCTTGAAAAAAGAAGGAGTATCGATTGTTTATATATCGCATCGAATGGAGGAGATCTTCGAAATTTGTGACCGAATCACGGTAATGCGTGATGGCCGAACCGTAGACACCAAGGCGATTCCAGAAACCAATTTCGATGAAGTCGTAAAGAAAATGGTCGGCAGGGAGCTGACCGAACGCTACCCTGCTCGCAACCCTTCACCAGGTGAGGTTGTACTGGAAGTAGAGCATGCAACTCGCAAAGGATCGTTTGAAGATGTAAACTTCAGCGTCCGTCAAGGTGAAATCGTTGGTTTCTCCGGCCTGATGGGTTCTGGACGCACCGAAATCATGAGAGCGCTGTTCGGATTGGATCGGCTGGATCAAGGCGAGGTCCGTATGTTCGGCAAGAAGGTCGAGATCAGAAAGCCAGTTGACGCCGTTAATCATGGAATCGGTTTCATTACGGAAGACCGAAAAGACGAAGGATTGGTTCTGGACTTTTCCGTTCGGGATAACATGGTGCTTCCAAGCATTAGCGGGTTTACAAAGAAAGGCATCATCTCAACGCAAAGTGAAAAGTTATTCGTGGACGCCTTGATTAAGCGATTGCAAATCAAAACGCATTCAGCAGAAACCGCAGCAGGCAACTTGTCCGGTGGTAATCAGCAGAAGGTGGTTATCGCCAAGTGGATAGGCATCGGACTGAAGCTGTTAATCCTCGATGAACCAACCCGGGGCGTAGACGTTGGCGCTAAGCGCGAAATCTACCAGCTCATGAACGAACTGACAGGCCATGGCGTTGCGATCATTATGGTATCTTCCGAATTGCCTGAAGTGCTCGGCATGAGCGACCGCATCGTTGTAGTTCACGAAGGACGAATCACAGGAGAATTAAATAAAGCAGAAGCGACACAGGAAAAAATAATGACGCTGGCGACAGGGGGAAAGTGATATGACAACCATCAATGATGCAAAAACAAGCAAAGGCTTTCAACTATCGCAAATGACGCAAAAGCTCGGACCGCTCCTTGGTCTATTCATACTGATTGTCATCGTGTCCGTTCTTAACCCAAGTTTTTTGGAACCGCTTAACATTTTGAACTTGCTGCGGCAGGTATCCATCAACGCATTGATTGCGTTTGGCATGACCTTTGTCATTCTTACGGGCGGGATCGACTTGTCCGTCGGCTCAACACTAGCATTATCAAGTGCGTTTGTAGCCAATATGCTCGTAGCGGGCTATGATCCGATTCTGTCTATCCTCGCTGGCTGTTTGCTTGGTGGTGTGATGGGCATGATTAACGGTCTTCTGGTTACACAGGGTAAAATGGCTCCGTTTATCGCGACACTTGCAACAATGACCATTTTTAGAGGACTGACGCTTGTTTATACAGATGGTAATCCGATTACCGGGCTTGGTGACAGCATGACATTCCAATTGTTCGGTCGCGGTTATCAGTTCGGCATTCCGGTTCCAGCAATCACGATGATTATTGCCTTCGCAGTACTGTGGGTGATTTTGCACAAAACGGCTTTCGGACGCAAAACCTATGCAATCGGGGGTAACGAGAAAGCGGCTATCGTATCCGGTATTAAAGTGTCACGCGTTAAAATCATGATTTATTCCTTAGCAGGTATGCTCTCCGCTTTGGCCGGGGCTATCTTGACTTCGCGTTTGAACTCGGCGCAGCCGACTGCAGGTACATCTTATGAACTTGACGCAATCGCTGCGGTTGTATTGGGCGGTACAAGCCTTTCCGGAGGCCGGGGACGAATTGTCGGTACGCTGATTGGTGCGCTCATTATCGGTACTCTGAACAACGGACTTAACCTGCTCGGCGTATCTTCCTTCTATCAAATGGTGGTCAAAGGTATCGTTATTCTGATTGCGGTACTCATTGACCGGAAGAAATCTGCATAAGCGAGAGGAGAGAATCACATGAAAAAGCTAACGATAATACTGTCAGCGTTACTGCTCATTTTAACTACCGGCTGTTCTCTGGAGCCTCCAAGCTGGGCGAAGCCAAAAACGGGTGGGGACTTAAAGGATATGAAAATCGGTTTGTCCGTCTCTACATTGAATAACCCGTTCTTTGTTTCCTTGAAAGATGGCGTTGTTGCCGAAGCTAAAAAACACGGCATAGAAACAATTGTCGTCGACGCGCAAAACGATTCGGCTAAACAAAGCAATGACGTTGATGACCTGATGCAAAAAGGCGTTAATGTACTTCTGATTAACCCTACCGATTCCGCAGCCATCTCGACTGCCGTGCAATCGGCGAATAGCCTTGGTATTCCTGTCATTACGCTCGACCGTTCGGCGGATCACGGCAACGTTGAAGCACTGGTTGCTTCAGATAATGTCAAGGGAGGCCGCATGGCGGCTGAATTTATTGAGAACCTCGTCGGCAAAAATGCGAAAGTCATTGAGCTTGAAGGTGTAGCGGGCGCATCGGCGACCCGTGAACGCGGCAAAGGCTTCCACGAAGTGGCAGACCAGACTTTGAAAGTTATTGCGAAGCAAACGGCGGACTTTGACCGTACAAAAGGTCTTAACGTGATGGAAAACCTGCTTCAAGCAAACCCTGATGTACAAGCTGTATTCGCGCACAATGACGAAATGGCGCTCGGTGCGATTGAAGCCATTAAAAGCACCGGCAAAAATATTCCGGTTATCGGATTTGACGGCAATGACGATGCATTAAAATCGATTCAGGAAGGCAAGCTGACAGCAACCGTAGCACAGCAGCCTGACCTGATCGGACAGCTTGCGGTGCAAGCCGCATATGATGTGTTGCAGGGCAAGACAGTGGAAAAAACCATTCCTGCGCCGCTGAAGCTGGTGACTAAGGAATAAGTTGTGAAATAAGCGTGGCGATTATCCGTTTAGGAAGCTCCCTTAATAGCAAACAGTCTCATGTTTGGGCCTGCCGCTGTTAAGAGAGCTTTTTTGTATTAAAATGTGCTTAGCGTGGTTTTTTTCCGAAATGCTGGTGATACCCTAGTTTAACATATACCTAGTTAGAAAGAGAAAGTAGTAACGTGAAAAATGTGAACGTCAAATAAGCCCCGACTATCGAACAGACTGGGATTGGTCAACATTTTAACGAACAAGCGAATCGTCTTCTTTCACAATTGGTTTAAGCCAATTCATTTAGTTCACCTTAGTCATAAAATAGAAGGCAGAGTGAGCCACTCTTCCTTCTATTTTATACTTTTATACATTAATTAATAGTAGCTTCTGCCGAAGTTACAGGCGCAATTGCATAGATTGATCC
>NZ_MAIS01000051.1:0-45144 GCF_001680695.1 Paenibacillus sp. KS1
AGCTGTCTGATTTAGTGTTGACAATCCAATTGTTACGCTGTAGTTAGTAGTGCCGCATGTTCGCAACCGCAACCGATAAATGGATGGAAGTTATTATTTTGCTAGCAGACCCTTCTTATAGAAGTGGTGCCGAAAGCCAATCGGTGCGTCCTCAATAATCGCAATTGCTTCATAGCCATACTTTTTGTAAAATTCCGGCGCCTGAAAGCTGAACGTATTCAAGGTTATGAAGGTGCAGTTCTTTTCTCTGGCGATGCGATCTGCTTCCTGCAGCAATTGCGCGCCATGGCCTTCTCCGCGATGTCCTTCATCTACCCACAAAATATCGATCTCCATCCAATTCCAACATACGATACCGTTAAGTCCGGCGATAATTTCGCCTGTATCATTTTTGACACAAAGATGAACCTCTTCGAATCTAACATTTGGGACAATCTTTTTATTGAACTCAATCAATTTATTTCGTACATATTCAGCTTCCTCGGTTGTACCACGTGAAACACTGTAGTTATCTGGCATATCTCATAGCCCCCATCTTTCATAGATTAGTGCCTTCATTTCTGCATGAGCTCAAATAGCATATATCTTGAGTATACACGAGTATCATCCAAAACAAAGTGCATACTTCGATTCAAAAATGACAGTGACCCTGAATCCTTCCATGTCATTATAAAAAATGATCGATTCTGAGCTCAGCCCTGTTGCTCCCACTCTTCGCGCAGCATGCCCATACGAATAGAATCGTAATATAACCCATTGTATAACCGGCACTTTCGAAGTCTCCCTTCGCATGTCATGCCAAGCTTTTCGGCGACCCTTATCATCCTCTCGTTGCCGGACCAGGTCGTCAGACCGATTCTTACGAGCGGCAGTTCGGCAAATAAATGATCGATCCATAAACGCAATGCTTCTGTTCCGTATCCTCCATTCCAATACTGTGGATTATAGATTACAATGCCGATCTCCAGCCAATTGGATGGCTTGTGTTCCCAGTAATAGCTCACAAAGCCGATTATCTCGCCGTTCACTTCTATTAACATTTCAGGCGTAGGCTTCGGATCCATATCTAAAAATCTCGTCATCTCTTCTTGATATTCTTCATAACTCTTGCTCTCAAGAGGATAGTACGGAGCGTCCCACTTCTTCCATTCCGGCTCTGCTTCACCGTATATGAACGAGTATAATTGATCTATATCGTCTAATGTAATATTGCGTAAACGAACTCTACTTCCGATTCGAACAACCTGCTTTTCATTCATTCCCTCTCACCTCATTAATAGGATGTCATTACACGCTAAGAAATTTCGTCCCCTCATCCTTCCGATTGCCGACGATATTTCTTGTTTACAACATACACTTTATCCCAGCGTTAAGGTCAAGCATATAAAAGGCAGATACATAAAGCTCCATGTTAATTTCTTCTGCATTGAAAAAGTCCCTACTCACATCAGCGATGCTTGATGTACGTAAGGACTTTTGGATTTGCACATACGACGTTACCTTCGTTGCTGCTTACAACAACTTGCTCTATGGATGTTGGCGGTTGACACTACCGACCCGGTCTCTACTTCGTAAAACGAACAGTATGTGTACGTCCCTTGGCTCCCGCAGTATTCACCGTCAGTTTAATCGAAGGCTCTGTCTGCTGCACCGTAATCGTTGAATCCGCCGATGCCAGCCTCCACCCCTTGCGATTCAATTCCATCACGACTTGCGATTGGTTCTGGGTTGGATCGGATACGGCAATGACCAGCTCCGAATCCGTCTCCTTCACCAGTGCGGAGGCCGGTTGCTTGGACGCTATTCCGTCCACAACCGCAGGCAACCAATAGTTGATCGCAGTTATACCCAGCTTATGCTCGCGAACAGACTGCACGCTCGTACCATTGCTCAGCACGGTAATGTCCGGTGCTTGGCTGTAGTGAAGCGTCGCTTGCGCATCATAATTCGGCAGCAGCACATACGAATAGGAGCCGATATTCGGATTCGCGCCATGATTGAAGGCAAGACTGACATACTCTCTCGTAATCGGTGATGCAGAGCCGCCATTATTGACGTCCTTCCACGCTCCCGTACGGGCCTCGCGCTTGCCTTGAAGCATAGCTGCTTTCGGGAAATAGTATCCAATATTCCCCTTGCCGTTTCCGTTTAAATGAGCCCATGACACGTCAGAAAACTTCTCCGACCACCCTGGTTGTACCGGTAGAACGGTACCATTTACAGTTAGTGCCCCACTACCTTCACTTACTTTACGGTTATCGACAATCGTCTCGACTTGACGCCCATCCCCGCCCGTAATGCCTGTACCAAGCGCCACGATTTCATTGTCGAAGGCAAACCATGACTTCTTTCCTGTTAAAGAGCTGTTCTCCACAGCCAGTTCCATCCCGGCTGCCCCATACTGACCATCGAGGGAGGCTCCGCCTACCCATGATTTTGGACTAAGATAATATTTCCAATCACGCAAGGGACTCGATGATCCGTCTGTGGTCGTGCCCGGCAATCGCAGCATGTCCGCAGTAGCCCAGTAACCGTCGCTGTACTGGGTAAGGTCGTCATTGTATAAGTAAGTCATACCATTGCCCGTATGCCATGCTTTCTTGTTCTCTCCATTGCCGTACTCATAGCTCGCTATTCGCTTGGAAGACATACTGATACCGAAGCCAAAGTCTGGCCGCAAATGAATGACTCTATCCATGCCGGCAAATACCTGATGCTTGACCAGATCTTCCGCTGGTGAAATGGAGGAATCTTGCAGCAGGTTCTTCATTAAAGCGATATCGTATGTTCCTAGGCCAACATAGTAATTGTCGAAGGAGACATCCTGCTGAAGCCATGCCTTGACGGCAGACTTCATGCGAGTAGACTCCGCAGCAGGAGCGGCCTCGGACAGCCGCAGGATGCTCTTGATCGCGCCGCGGCCGGCAGTGTGATCGGTCGACAGTTCGCGGGATATTGCACGGCCGCGTACCATATCCATCATAGCTCCCTTGTATATAAGCGGCTCGAAGGAATCCTCAATCCAGCGGTATATGTTCGCCGCCTGCGGATCGATAACCTGCCATGGCGATCCATTCAGCAAATAGAGCATCTCGGACAGCCGATCCAGCAATACCGTTCCATAGCTGCCTGTATATGCAATGACATCGTGCTGCACGAATGAGCCGTCCGCATAGAAACCGTCCCCCCGAGTTACATATGGGAATACCGGATTTATCGCGTCTCGGCCTTGCATCAGCTTCGCATCCGAAGCACCCGTCGCTCCTCTTAGGATCACAACGAAGGCCTTGTCTACTAGGTTAGCGCCCGTTTCGATAAGGCTGGGCTGCACCGTTCTTCTTGTCGGGTCTGGGACAAACGCATCAATCGCGCGATTGTAGCTGTTGATTTGATCAACAGACAGATCCTCGAACAGCAACACCGTAATATCGTTCAAATATTGCGGAGAGCCGATCTCCCAATCCCACCAGTTTTTATAAGGAGCGACACGCTCATTGTAGCGATTGGCATACATCCAATCGAGTCCGCTCATGAGATCTTCGCGCAGCTGCGGATCGCGATACAGCGACGAGCCTTGCGTAGCGTATGCCAGCGCCATTTGCCGCAGGCGTTGAAATGCCCCCGTTACATGAGCCGATTCGGTGCGGCTAGACAGATCACTCCATAGCGAGCTGCGATCTGCCTGCTTGTTCATCGTATTCCAGAACCCAGTGCCGCTGCCATTGCTTACATTCTCCACTAAAGAAGCAATCGCCGCATTCATATCCGAATCCGCCGAATGATAACTGGTATTGCCGGTTAATTGCTGAATGCGCTTGTCGCGCACAGCCTTGAATTGTGCGGCATCAGCTAGAGGATCGATTGGATTGCTGCCGCTACTACTTAGGCGAATCGCATCGTACCATGCCTCCCCAGCCGCACTCTCATAGAACAGTTCCACCTTCAACCGGTTTGCCTGCTGCGGAATGGACAGTTCCAAACGCTGCTCCGTCCAATCATGCGTTCCGAGCAGCGGCGATGAGGATGGACCAGAACTGATTTTATCATTCGAGCTGTTCAAATATTGCGTGCGAATAAAAGCCCCGCCGTAAGAAACACTCGACTGCAAGTCCTTAGTCCGCAGCCAGCCCGTGAGTGTGTACGTTTCGCCTGGCGTTACGTCAACGATTTGCAGAACGTCTGCCCGCGCAGATTCAGCACTGCTGATAGTAAGCGACCGCTCCCCTTCATAATAGATATCCGGATCTAAGGAAAGGCTCGGCTCGCCGGATGGAACCCACTCACTCCAGTAGCTGGGCTGTATTTCGCTCCAATGTCCCCCTGCAGGCTGTCCCGCTTCAAAGCTGCCGTTAAGCAGATTGCCTGCTTCCGCTCTAGCATTTGGCAGTCCCTTAACGGGAATTAGAGAGCACAACAAGAACACCGCTAACGTGACACGAATAATGCGATGTGGCCATTTTTTCATTATGTATTTCCTCCCAATGATTTGATGATATAATTGTAAGCGTTATCATAATCGGATAGCTCAACTATAACGATCCGCCCAAAAGGAGTGTGTGTCTTATTTTGACTTCATTGTGCATAATTTTGCCCAATGAGAAATAGGTCAGCATACATACTGCATTTCTGCCTCATGTACGCCAACCTCCGTCTCTGATTACTAAGCATATTGATTTCTTCTACTATAGGATAGAACATGCCTTGGCACAGGATATAATTCTGACTCCTAAATGCATTTTTTTGACTTTCACACAAAAAAGCCGGCTTTCCGAAATCGGCTGCACGTTTGTACAGCATAACTTGAAGAAACGACTTTTTCAAAGATATATGCGATTAATTGCCCGTATACCATCGTTAACTATGATCTTCAATACTTGATATTTTCCCGCTAGTGAATGTAAAAATGGATTTCCCTGTTAGCTGAACCTTATCCCCAGCCTTCAATCCGGTCGGAAGATCAACAGCCAAGATGCCTTCGTAGTCAATATCTACTTCAATGCGGCCGTCACTGGAAATATATTGTAGAATGCTTTGTCGGCGACTCGAAAATAATCCCGCTGATTGCTGTGCGAGCTGTTGGAAGGGTTCAATTCCATGTGTCTCTATAGTTACTTTTCCATTGGCAACATTCCGGAATACGATGTCTGGATGCAGCAGCTCGACCATCCCTTTTATATCGAATGAATTATAAACTCTCACATATTCCTCAATGCAAGCAACTTCCTCTTTTCGATTCACCGACATCCCTCTCTTCATTAAGACTAACTCCGTTTGAGTCTTGCTGATCTTTATGTCATACAGCCATTTTATTTCGTGGAATCCCTGCTCATTCCAGGCCGCGATCTGTTCGCTTTCCCCTTATCTCCCAACTCGCAGAAAATAATGGGAATACTCTTCATCTCTCTCGAACCCATTACGCTCATACAAACGCTGTGCCTGTTCATTATCAATGGCTGTCGACAGCTCAAGTCCTTTGGCATTCATCTGTAGTGCATAGTTCTCCGCTGCCTCCAACAGGAGTTGTCCAATCCCCTGCTTCCGATGTTCAGACCGCACAAATAGATCATTGAGGATATAAGTTCTCTCCATCGAAATGGAGGAGAAGGAGGGATATAATTGCGTAAAACCAGCTATTTCCTTCATATCATGATCTCGGGCTATAAAAACAACCGATTCTCGATGCTCAAACCGCTCGAATAAAAAACGACTGGCTTGCTCTACATTTGAGTCCTGACCATAGAAAACGCGATACAAATTAAATATCTCCGCAAGCTCAGGCAAATCTTCGATTGTGGCTAGCTTTACTGCGTATGCGGTCATGTTCGTCCATTCCCTTCTATATCTTCTTGCCCTTCATTATGGTTGCATACTTGCTCTCTGTCTCTTCTACCATCTCTAGTAGGAATCCCGTCTGCTTATACAACTGCCTGTACGTATCAACGCTAGCAGGATAGAGCTGCAATTTCCTATCGTTGAACTCAAACCATTCCGAATCCTTGCTTACCGACAAAATCAAATATCCGCCGAGTTTTAGTGAAGCATATAAATTCCGAAAGGCCTGTTCTTTATTCTCAATGTGCATAAACGTTATCCGAGCTCGATCTTCTCGTAATGCTCGACTACCGGGAATGGATCATAATAGTGATGCAAGAGTGCCTTCCAATCCTGATATTCCTCCGAACCCCTAAATCCAATTGTATGATCCTCTAGCGTCTCCCATCTGACTAGCAATATATATTTATTCTCTTGCTCCATACACTTCTGCAGTTCATGATCGATGTAGCCCTTCATACGAGAGATGATCTTGGAAGCCTGTTTAAAGCTTTGCTCAAACGCTGAGTCTTGCCCCGGAATGATATGTAATGCGGCCACTTCGAGAATCATATTGATTTCCACCTTCTCGCATTGAGTTATGCAATGGAATACTTCAGCGAGACCACCGTTGCTTGCTGCACGCATCCATTGGCTTCCATAATCTTTCGCATCGGAGCATTTTCGATTTCCGTTGCCCCGAGATACGATTTTGCTTGAAAGTCATGCTGCAAACGATACAGCCCGATTGTATGTAACCCTCTTCCCAATCCCTTCCCTTTATACGCAGGATGAATGCCTATCCAAAATAGGCGTCCTTCTTGGTTCGTATCTGGTTCGATATGAGGAAACACGACGCCTACGGGCTCGTTATTGAACATGTAAACGGTATACATGTTATCTACTTGAGATGGCAATTCAATCTTCATGGTATCAAGAAATTTTGCTGCATCATGCCTACTCGTATCCATGACTTCCGCTAGAAAAGCGATAGCCTTTGGTTCATTTACGGGCCAAATTTCATAGGCGGGAACAGATATGCCTAACTGTTCTCTAAGTTCCCTGGTATATATCGCTCGTTCACCAACGAGGCACATTTTTTGCTGCACGACGGGCAGCTCATGTAATAGAGTGTGAGAACACTCAAGCAATATGGATTGCAGTTTATACCTTGTCATGCTAGACAACAGCTCATTGATCAGAATATCGATTCTAGCTGCATCCTGTGTGCCATGTAACATTTCCAGCATGACAGCAGCATCGCTTTTCAGATGATGCACACCGACCTCTTTTAGCTGTTTCAATATTTCATTGATTTCAGTCATTTCATCTCTACCTTTCTTTTCTTGATGAGAGGATTCCAGCTTACCAGCTTCCTTATTCTATCTTCTTCCATTCGACCCTTATTCTAAATCTCCTTCTGCGCACACTTGCAGATAGACCTTGAAATATTGATAGATAATCATATACTTGATTAAGTGCGCAAATTTTTCCTATTTCAGCAAATGCAATTGATTTCGGACAAATCGAATGAATGACTACGGAGGGATGATGTGTTACCTACCAGAATAAAAGGCAGAGAGACATACGTAAAGTTTGTTCTCTTCACCTATATGCTGATGGCACTTGCAGGCGGACTCGCAATTGCTCTCGGTTACTCGGGGCTCACGACCAAAACAGCTTCGTGGATGTATCTATTTATTCTTATCGGAGGATGGTCTCCTACGATCGTCTCGTATTATGTTTTAAAACGAGACGGGCAAGTCTCTTCCTTGAGAGAATGGCTGCGCAATCTTTTTGACGTTAAGCACAGTCTAAAGTTGTATTTACTGCTGCCATTATTTTTGCTTCTTCATTTCGGTGTGCGAGGATTTCTCTCAGATGTTGATATCGTGATGCCTTGGTATTATGTCATTCTTTTGATACCTGCGATGGTGATTGGAGGTGGCTTGGAAGAAGCCGGATGGAGATATATTTTGCAGCCCGCACTCGAGAAGAGGATGTCCTTTATTCCTGCAACGCTTGTAACTAGTGTGATCTGGGCGGTATGGCATTTGCCACTATTTTTTATCGTAGGAACAGGACAATACGGAAAAAGTTTTCTTGTATTTACTTTTCAAATCATCGGTCTAAGCTTCGCATTGGCATGTATTCGAAAGATAAGCAATAGCGTCTGGCTCTGTGTGTTATTCCATAGCTGTTCCAACGCCTTAGCGAATGTATTTATCGTAAAATCATCCGTAATGGCAGCGATCATCACTGCTGTTGTAATGGCAGTTGTTTCGATATCGATCATCATGTTCGAAAACAACAAGAGATCGAACGTTCAACATCCTACGCGATCCCTATAATTGAAAATTAGTAAAATTCGAAAGGGACTACCCCTCAAGCGTTAGGATTACAAATCCCGCTTCTGTGGATAGTCCTTATTTTATTGACTTGTTATGAAGATAACCTTCATTCAGCTCATCTCATTAACATTTTGAATCACAATGGCCCTGCACAGGAAGGTTTTGCGAACGCATCAATAACGCTTTATGATCAAGCGAGTAGCTAATAAAGGCGAGAAGTGAGGCAGCGATTGCAACAATTCCGCCAACCCATGAGACATCGATAAGCTTCATGTTCGTCGAAACGAAGCCCCCTAATGCCGATCCGATTGCGATCCCGACATTCACGGATACGGGAGCTAACGATGATGCGAAATCTTTAGCAGACGCAAATTGTTGATTCGCCAGATCAATAAAGTACAGCTGGATCGTTGAGGTCATGGTGTACATGGCTAATCCAATGAATGAAATACTAATCAGTCCCGCAATAAGCGATTGGGATGTTGCATACAGCGATGCAAGAATGACGGCTTGAATGAGAAATACGTAGCGCAGCTTGGCGATCCCGTTGCTTGCAGCCAATTTCCCACCTATTAGTGTGCTGAAGACGGTGACGATCCCATAGAGCAAAAAGACGAGTCCAATAAACTGTTCCGGTACCGCTAACACTTGTTGGAGAAAAGGTGATAAATACGTGTATACCGTATATGTCGCCCCAATGCTTAATGCTGGAATCAGGAAGGCGATAATGACACGGGGATTGGCGGTGAAGCCAACTTGCTTCCGCAGCGAACTGCGCATGCCCTTCAATCCCTTAGGAATCGAAACTGAGCTCGCTAGCAGAGACAAGACGCCCAATCCCGATGTAAACCAAAACGTCAGATGCCACCCGCCCCATTGGCCGATATACGTACCAAGCGGCACCCCGACGACACTCGCAACCGTGAAGCCTGTGAATATGATGGCAATGACTGTACCCCGTTTGTCAGCAGGAACCGATTCACTCGCAACCGCCATTGCCAGCGCAATTAGTACTCCTGTTACGATAGCTGTTATGAGCCTGGATATAAAAAGCAGCGCATATGTCGTAGACAAGGCAGTAAAGATATTGCCGATGATAAATATTCCAAGCAAAGTCAGCATGAGCGGGAATTTCGAAAAGCGGCTAAATACAGCCGTTAAGATTGGTGTGCCAATGGCAAAGGCGAGTGCAAAAGCAGATACGACAGCACCCGCAGTCGAGATTGCGATATTCAGATCTGTCGATATTTCCGCCAGCAATCCAACAATGACAAATTCACTCGTACCTAATACAAAGGTAAGTGCAAATAAATTCAATGTGAGAAGCCTTTGATATCTGGTCAAGGCTTTCACTCCTTTTCTACGTAATTCTACTTCTTCGTTATACTCGCTCAATGGCAATTTGGATTTCCGCCACGTGAGCTTCTATATCATTGTTTTGGTCATGCGGCACACAAATTTCGCGCCTCGGCTCATTTTCTACCATGCGATACCCATTTTGTTCAATCCACAGCGCCACCTCTGAGCTTGCTGAACATGGAGTTGTTGTCGGACAATGATGAATTAGTGTGGCCATCATCGGGATTTCCGGCAATCGTTTTACTATAAAAGGCGCACAGCTTGGGATATCTTGCGTTAGCACGCGCGCCACTTCAATGTCGATATTGTCCTCGCATTCCTCGCAGCTATGCCACAGTGTTAATTTTGATAGCAGTGATTGACCATAACTCTTCACATAATCATCCAATAGCCTAAATAGCTCAGGAATTTGCTCCAATGAGGCTTTTTGTCGATAAGAGGCCACCAACTGAGATTCGCCCCGCTTCAGAACGACGTCATGTACCGTTGAGACCTTCCCTTCATACTCGATACATTCTAGGCGAGCCTTGATCCGATCCAGCTTAGCCTGTTCTTTTTCCAGAATGGACTCGATCTCGCTCTGCTTCAAGCGGAACATCCCCCTGACTTGCTCAAGCGGGATATGCTCCCCCATCAGTTCGCGAATCTGCTCTAACGAAAAGCCAAGCTCTTTATATCCCAATATGCGATTAAGCTGAAACATTTGATCTGCCGTATAGTATCGATAACCTGAGAATTGGTCAATGTGAGCTGGCTTGAGCAGGTTCAATTGATCATAATAACGAAGCGTCTTGACAGACACCTGACTGAGCTTCGAAAATTCGCTTATTTTAAACATTCATGTTCCTCCTGGCAACAAACATTCCTTGCTCTTCTGTTCTGTACCGAGTATAACGTTCCAGTTAAGGGGAGAGTCAAGGGATCAATTTTCATGCTGCTTGCACGATAAAACCCAAGCGTTGTGCAATCTTACAGACTGCGCATCGCTTGGGTTTCGATCACGTTCCTATTGTTCAGAAAATAAACGATAAAACTGAGGGCAAGATCTTGAGCGGGGTGGAGCAAATCCGGCCGCAGCTAAGACTTTCGTTCAATTTATGATTGGCTGACAAACCGCATCGGAAGGATTCGCTTTACTATGAAACACTAATCTCCCTTTTACTTAATTTTCTAAATGCAGCGTAATCCTGATCGGACTTAATAAAACTTAATATTTTTTCGGCACACTCTGTTGGACTCAACTCTTCAGTATTTACTTCAAGGTCATATTCAGTAAAAGAATATATTTTGTCGTACTGGGAATTTGCGAGTCCAATCTCTCGATCTCCTCTGATTTGCTCTCTTCTTGTGAGTTCTTCTTTCGAGCATATTACACCTACAAATAATGTAGGATAATCACAAAGTACATCAAGATAATCATTAAACCGCATGTCATTGTCGATTACGGTATCGACGATTACATTCAAACCCATTTCTGAAAACAATTTAATTGTTGCATAGTACACTGAGTTTATGGGATCAAAAATGATTTGTCCGATATTATCCACTTCTTTTTTAGGTTCAGTATCTGGAAATTTATTATTAATAAAATCAAAGTAATTATGAAAAAAATCATCTATGGATAAATGATGAAAAGGAATCTCTTTCTGGTTTTTTAGTTCCATAGAAATACTAGTCTTTCCTGAACTTGAAGTTCCGTTCAAAAACACAATTAGTCCTTCCTTCAAACGAATTCACCCTCACATATAAGATTTGCGTATCATTCAGACAACGTTATATTCACAACATTCATTAAATCTTAACCTAAGTACTAAGAAAACACTTTATTTTCTTCTGCCGCCTATGATGTTGTTTAGTTTACAGGCGCACCAATTTCAAGAGCCACTTGAAGCACGAGCAAGGCTAATTCATGCTCCTGAATGACAAAGGGGACTTCGTTCGGCTCCACCCAAATTCGTGTTGTCGTTTCATTCTCTCTGGAGAACGGATGACACTTCGTAATATCCATTCGATAGAACAGCTGATACCCGATAAGCGGGTATTTGCCATTCGGATCGTATAGTGGATTCTCCTCTGCGCTTACTTCAATCATGCCTATATATTGAATCGTCCCTTCTACGGAGCCTTCTTCCAGTGCTTCCCGGTGGAAAGCCTCCTCCGGCGTTTCCCCATTTTCCACATGTCCACCTGGCAAATTAAAGCCTCTTCCCGCTACATTTACGAGCAGAACTTTATCTTTGTGGAAGCAGCATCCGTGTACGCTCGTTACCTTCGTAATATCCGGTGCTTCTTCAAAAGGAATCCACGTCAGCTTCATATGATGTCCGTTCCAATCGACATAAATGGTTTGTTCTCAACATCGCTTGCTCCCCCAAGTGACGGCAGCCCTTAACAGGTATGGGCTGCGCGTTCATTTATATCTGCACCTTCCGCTTAGCCTGAAACGGATACATCTTGTACTCGCCATTACCAGATGAATATTTCAAGATGTTCCAATCATCCGGCACCCCATTGTAATACGCGCCAATGCATCCAGTCGTACAGCGATGACCAGCAATTAAAATATTCACTTCTTGGAGACTTTCGTCCTCCATCAGCTCATTCATGAATGCAAATACCCTCTTCGCATAACTGCGTGGTTCTTCGACTCCTCCATATACATTGGGATCAGGAATCCCCCCTAGCAGCTTTACCTCATTCTTTAGCAGACCATCGGCTTCCCCTAAATCATACACATCCAGTCTTGAATCAATTGTGGGATTTATCCCTGTCGCAATCTCTGCGGTCTGCACAGCTCTCTCTTGCGGCGAGGAGAATACGTAATCAAATGTAATCGGTTGAAGACTGTCTCGCAGCTTCTTATCGCAGCTTCAATACTCCTGCATCCTGCTCATTCCACACCCCGAATGCCTCAGAGAGATTATCATCCCAAAACATCGGGAGCCTCTCCTTCAACCCTTCTGACAGCGGCAAATTCGGCAGTTCATCCTTGTCCACCCAATATATAGGGCCTTCCTCCGTCCGCTCTATCAGTTGTCCTTCAAAAATGCTCGTCCGATAGCTGAAGACGAAGTATTTATCGCCTGTTTCATTGTTGTACCAATAGACGATTCCACATAGTTTCAAGTCGGATACCGTAAGTCCTGTCTCTTCTCTCATTTCTCGAATCGTGGAATCTACCAGACTCTCTCCTTCTTCCACATGACCTCCTGGAAACGAAAGGCCTTTCCACGATTTCACACGTTCCTGCACCAATACCCGATTTGTGTCAGGATCATAGATCATGCACATATTCGTCAACTCAACCTTGGACATACTTACAATCTCCTCTTTCTCGTATGCAGCAATTTACTACTCAATAATAGATATGTATACAACCCTACTGACCTTAATACGGTCTCCTAAACCTCTTCACCCGCAGGGCATCTTCTATGATCACATCACCCAGTCCTCGTTCCTTATACTCTTCAAGAATCTTTACGAAAAGTCGACTGATCAGAACGCTGTCTCCCACTGCATCATGTCTGGCTATGTCCGTATCGTCAATCTGATAGTACTGGATGAGGAAATCAGTTGAGGGGATATCGGCAAGCTCTGGATGAATGTTCGTGAACATGGCCTTCGTATCCAATACGAGATTGTTAATCATCGGCAATCCGGCTAGTTCACATTCCTTGCGCAACAGAGGAATATCGTATTCATAACCCGCCTGCGTCACGAGAATTCGTTCGCCAATGAACTGCGTAAATGCCTCATAGACCTGAGCAAAATCTGGCGCTTCATGAATCGCCTCATTCGTGATTCCCGTAAGTTCTGCAATATGTTCAGGGATTGGCTTCGGCGAACGCACAAGTGTTACAAAGGGTTCCTCCTCCTGAATCCCCCTTGCATCCATCTTCAATGCACCTATTTGAGTAATATGGTCGAGATGATGGTCGATGCCGGTTCCTTCAAAATCAAACACACAATACTGCTGATTCATAATACCCTTAATCGTTAATCCACTTAACTCATATTCTTCATTGGAAATGTTAGATATGTTCATTGGTGCCACCTCTCTATCGAATTAACAATATTATACACTCGATATGCAATCGCTTACTAGAAGTCCTAACCAAATAACCGGATCAGTCCACTCCTCCAACGGAGCGACTGATCCGGCTCATCATAAACGTTTTCCCTGTATCCTCAAATGGTACATGGAATTCTTCCCATCTTACTATCATACACTGCTACTTCACCTTACGTATACTCTATTCATGAAGCAAGCTTTCCTTACTCGAAGCATCTCAGCAGTTCCAGAGCTTCTTCATGATCTGGCTCCAGTACCAGTGCTTCGCGAGTGTACTTCAGCGCTGTGTCCTCCTGACCGAGCTCATAGCAGCAAATCGCCAAGCAGAATATTACAGTCGCAACAGGATCATCATCACTTGCTACTGACGTCTCCAAGAACTGCTTCGCATCCTCATACATCCCCATTTCAAAGAGGATCAGTCCTGAATCCAGAGCCACGTCATACTTCTGTTCCATGAAATAAAAAGCGGACCACATGATGTGAATACCCTGCTGAATATCGAGCATCTCCTCATCGTTGGCGTCAGGGAGCAAGCTTGAAATTTGCTTCGCACTCTGTATGAAAAATTCCGCGTCATAGCCGCCTAGTCTCCAGAAGGCTAAAATATGCTGCAAGTCCATCGTATCCAGATGCCGATCCACCCACACCTTCAGACTGAAGAAATCATCCGGCCCGAATCGTTCAATTCCTTGACGATACGCTAATCGGGTATTCACATAATTGTTGGGATCCTCCAGCATGAAGATGCAACCGACATTAATATCCTTATAATGATTCGGCGGGAACAGCGCCAGAGCGCCTCTCTGCTCAAATGCATATTGGAACGCATGATAGTTCGCTGTCAGTGAGAAGCTGCCGCCGTGGTGAACGATTTCAGGCGGGTCATTAAACTTCCAGTTATCCAGTCTATGATCGCCTTTATCCGCAGTAAGCAGCACAAATCCCTGCTGGGACAACTTATTTAGTCTATCCAAGCATCTCAATCCTACCTCTGGGAACAAGACATGAGAATCCTCAAGCTCCTGCTGGTACAGCGCGATTACTTCTCGATAGGGATAGGCTTCATCTTCGTATGCCGGAGCACGGCGATGCTCATAGGTCAGCGTCATATTTCTAAGCGGATCTACTGGAGCAGTATCGTCCTTTTCCTTGAACTCAACGAGAACATCACATTCATAGATCTCGCCATTTCCTACATAAATCAGCTCTTGCGGGATACTGTCAAAAAAATAGTTCGCCAAAATAAGCAGCGGCTGTGTCAAATCGCCTGGACGAATCGTTTCTTGAGCAATGTTGAGATTCAATTCCTTATCATGAACTGCGTCGTATGTGGCAAAGTCGAGTATCCCCTGTTCCACGAAGCGCTTCAATTGAGGATGCTCCCGCCATCCTTCCACATTTTTGGCAGCTAAATCCGTCATTACATACCGGAATGGGGGCAGCAAGATTCCTGCATCATCACGAAGTTCACACAGCTTATGAAGAATATGAAAGGCAAGCCTTCCTGCTCCCGCTCCCAGTTCCATAATGATAACGGGTTCCGAGCGCTCTCCACGTTCAGCCCGATCCCGAAGAAAACCGAAAATAATGTCCGCATATCCAGTAGCGATCATCGGATTGCTTGTGATGTATTGGGGCACCTGATCATTATTCCATGCCTTGAGCCCTTTTCGTTCGTAGTATGCACGCTGCAAATCCCATATTGGTGCTTCGCTAAAGCGGTATCGTTGTTGTCTATCTTCCATTCCTTGCAACCCTGCTCTCTATATGTCATAGTAACCGTGCCAATCATCTATAACTTACTCCTTGTTGGCACGGCAATCGTAACCGAATCTATCTTATGAATGGTACCATAATTACCGCCAGAACCAAAATCTAAGTTGTTAGTTTAACCGCGATAAAAAAAGAGAACCCTCACAAGGTTCTCCTCCGATACGCTGATCCCTACTTCGCAACAAGCTCGCCAAGCACATACTTCTCAACAACCTTGGCTACGCCATCGTTCATATTCGTATCCGTTACATAATCCGCTAACGCTTGGATATCTGCTGGGGCATTTCCCATCGCTACACCGAGACCAGCAAACTTAATCATGGCAACATCGTTATAACTGTCGCCCATCGCAATGACTTCCTCCTGCCGAATTCCTAATTTCTGAATCAGCTCATGAAGGCTAGTGCCCTTGTCTACACCATGCTCGGTGAATTCCAAGAAGAACGGTTTAGAGCGCATGACACTTAATTGCCCCTCCAGCTGCTTCTGCAGTTTCTTCTCGATAATGGCAAGCTTGTCCGCATTCCCGACCATCAACACCTTTACGACAGGCTGCTGTACTGCATCTACGAAGCTATCCACTTCCAAGATCGGCATGCCAGTAATTTCGGATTCCTTCTCTACGAATTCATTGCAAGCTTCCGTTACAATATCATCGCCCACATAGGTCAAGACAGACATTTCCTCTTGCTGGCTAAGCGCGTATATATCACGAACCGTTTCTACTGGCAGCGTACTGCTGAACAGTTCTTCTTTCGTCGAGAAATTCGTAATCTTGGCACCGTTAAACGATAAAATAAAGCTGCCGAATCGATCCAGCTCCAGTTCCTGTGCAATGTCAATCATCGCATAGGTTGGTCGCCCTGAGGCGAGCACTACCTTCACCCCAGCGGCTTGTGCATCAAGAAGCGCTTGCTTGGTGCGCGGGGATATCGTCCGATCATCACGCAGCAATGTATCATCCAAATCAAGTACGATCATTTTATAGTTCATCTGTCAGCATTCCTTTTCGTCGAATAGAGTAGTATCTCTACTATACCATTTTCACGAAGCAGATGGGGAATCTACGAAGGAACAGATCATACCAATGCGATAAAGATATCAATTTCATTGTCCTGACTGTTAGGCTTGTAACGGTCATCCCATTTCTCAAAATCATAGGAGCGCGCTGCATTGCCTGTCTCACGCATCCATTCGCCATATAAGAACTCATACGTCCGACATAATTCGGATTCGAGACCATAGTGTGTGCAAGTCACATACTTACTCTCAGGGATGTTATGGCTTATCATTTGCGGAGGAATCGTTCCCAGACTCGCCACTTCATATCCAAAAATTTGAATAAACCGATCCTTGATCGGATCAAAGTCGGATTTCTCGGGATAGATCTGTACCATAAGCACATCATCATTGTTGCGATAGTGAATTTCATCTTTCTGTGTCACTAGCTTTTGATAGGTACGCCTGCCAAGACCCGATTCAAACTCCTCTATCGTGGCCTCAATTTGATATCCTACAAGTTGCATGGCCTGTAGTGTAACCACTGTAGCTTGCATTGCATCCCCTCCAGTTGCGATTCTATTGCCAGTTGACATGCAGCGAATCTTCAATCATAAAAGCTGTATCATTCCTTCACTCGCTCTATTTGGCTTTACTGGGCAGGAGAATATCTCATCACTATAAATTCAGTGTCCTGCTCTCCTATTTTACTTGTGAACGAGATTCCTCTAACAAACCCAGTACGCTCATACACCTTAATCGCTCTTTCGTTAAAGGCAGCGACAACCAATTGAATCTTCTCTCCTCGATTCAGTTTTCGAATGTAGTCCATAACCTGAGCTAGGAACTCCACCCCTTTTCCCTCTCCTGTATAGTCGGGTCGAAGTCCGAGTCCGATATCAATTGCTTGCTCATCTTCATAGATACCAGCCGCATAGCCTCCCGGAACACGGGCAGAGTTGCCAATACAGATGTAGCCGATTAGTTCATTCTCGTCATCGACGGTATAATAGAATTCTTCTTCTAGCATCTCATTGATGGACTCGTCATCCCCATCCATACTGTACAAGGAATAGATACCCTCATATTTCCACGTACAAATGATAGCTGCCTGCTCCTTCGTCATCGGGTGGAAATGATAAGTTGTCATGTTGAATCAATCCTCTCTCTTAGCCAATTTATTTTCCCATTCATACGCCAGCTCATTTCGTCATGTACCAAGTTGCGTAGGAATCGGTATGCATATCAATTCAATATCAACGATGAAACTCTATCATGAATGGCCCCTCCTGATTCAAGCAGAGATCAATCTGTTCTCGAAACCCTGGCCAAGTGATCTTGCTTCGCGCTTCCTCTACAGAATAGTAACCGACCTCGTCACTTTCCTCGGTCGTTTGGAGGGTTCCTCCAATAGGATTAGCGAGAAACAGCGCTGTGCACACGGAATCCCTTACATGTTGAAATAGTCCACAGTACTTGATGATCTCTATGTCGATGCCTGTTTCTTCCCTAGCTTCGCGAACGGCTGCAGCTGTAATAGATTCCCCTTCTTCCACCCGTCCAGCTGGAATCTCCCATCCCCGCTTCGCACCACGAATGAGCAAAATGTCATGATTGCTGTTCCTTACAATCACGGCTGCAACAAGTGTATGCCTAGGTGATGCATTCATCTGTGAATCGCTCCTTTCCGCTCTGTTCCACCATATAGAGCTGCTGTGTTTTGCAATCCCATCACCATTCTCTTCGCGGACTCATTTGTCCTTTCATTCGATCCCGTCTTCCTTTTCCTGAATGTACAGATCCAATGCTCTGATTCCCCGCCGTGCTAGCTTAATAAAGAGAACAAGACAATAGATTGAGATGACAAATGCTCCTATGTAGAAGACAAAAGATAAAAAAGAAAAAAACATAGCTATACCCATACCAGATCACTCCTGTTTCATGATTAATACGTGAATATCAATCTTCAGACAGTCAGCCATGAATCGCTTCTTCCTCTTACCTTGTGAGATCGTAACAATAACGCATTTTATTTGCCAAAACATTCTCTCATGTACGATATCAGCGCTCTAAGTTAGATGCTTCCGATACCCTTCTACCTTCTCATCCTTGAAGCCGAGCCGTTCATAGAATTGATGCGCCTCTTTGCGCTGCTCGCCAGATACAAAGATGATGTAATAACAATCACGCTGCCGCGCCATGTTTTCAATTTCCTGCATTAGCTTCTTACCAACACCTTGCCTGCGAACCACTGGGGATACAATCACATTCTCAATTACCATGAATGGCTTACAATCTCCCACAAGATCATGACATATAATGCCCATCAAGGAACCTACTAACTGCTCCTCGTCGAATGCTCCTAGAATGATGTATTGTTCATTAAGCTGAATCGTTCGGTATACCTGCTCCAGCTTCGATTGGTTCGTCTGCTGCCCCATTAGCTCTTGATATAGCTGGCTTAATGCCAGCAAATCATTTTCCGTAATTGACCTTATTGTAATCATCGTTATCCTTCTTTCCTACCGATTCCCATATATTTTTTCAATGCGATCTCCTTACTGTCGTTGTAGCACACAATGATAATCACTGCTCACCGCATCTGTTCTCCGTCCTAGAAACCGCAACCCTTTCCTTCATGACATGAATATGTATGATATGCCCAGCCCATTCATCCGTACTGCTGAACCCGCATGAAACGATTACGTATCGCTGTCCGTTATTCATTGTGCCAATAGAAGGAGTACCGGGAATGCTGGACAAATCCTATCGCCTTGTAAAAGGGATGATCTGAAATGACATACGCTTTGTTCGCTCCTAATACACTGCAGCGCTTTAGCGCTTCTACTACAACCGCAGCACCAAGTCCCTTCCCCCTATAACTCGGGATAGTGACTACAGGTTCGACATACGCATAATCGGTTTGGGGACTATACCATAATCCGCAATAAGCCACAAATTCCCCGTCCTCATTAACCGCAGCAATATGCAAGGATGGGTTCATATGGGTTGCAGACAGCATCGCTTTCTGCTTCTGTATGGTTACTTCATCTATGGGAACTGGGCCATCGTGATCAAAGCCTTTCCACAGCACGGTTTCGTGCTTATATACGTCTGTTTCTGCATCCAAACTTTTGAGTGTAATGCCCGCCGGGAGCACGGAATGATAGTCGATATTTGCGTTGTTATCCCTCACTTATGCTGCTGTAGTTTCTATGATGAAATGCTAGAAATTTGCATCCGTATATGGATTGTAACCTCATTCCTAGCTGGTGGGAGATAATAAACAGACCAAAAACGATTTTTACATATTTTCATTCCATTCGTGCGAACCAATTTTCATTTGCTTTCTTAACTTGCCATCATCCACACTGCTCTACTTGGTAGAGTTTAACGTGCAGTTACTCTCCACAATCTCTGAACGCCTATACACTCATCTTTCTCATTCAATTCCATTCTGTAAATGTCGGGTTTGGAAGTCTGGAACAGAAAATCTACATCATATTGACTATCGAAGCAGCTCATCATTAATGTCATGATAGCTCCATGCGTGCCAATCGCAATCTTTTTGCCTCTATTGGTATGTACGATTTGTTGTAATACGCGCATAGCCCGCTCCTGACAAACCGCAATCGTTTCTCCTCCAGGTAGCGAATAAGCGGCATCCGCAAACATCCTTCTGACCACAGGATACAGCTCATCGTTCGCTACAATGCGATCACCGGGGACAAACACCATTTCTCTCAAATCTTCAAAGACGTGAATCTCTTTCCCTTGGGACTTCGCCAGACCTTCCAAAGTGAGGACTGCTCTCGAATATGGACTAGATACGAACGTATCTATCCCCTCTTCTTGTAGGATATCCGCGACAATACGAGCATCTTCCTTGCCTTTCTCCGTCAAGCCACGCGTTCTTTCATTTCCTTCCGTCTTAGGCGATTCACCATGACGAACCATATATATGGTTGTAATTACTTCCTCCATAACTCCTCCAGTCGGTCATAAATGAAAATCAGCTTTCTCTTGTTTGCAAGCATCTATGGATATCAACTCAACCTCAACATTTCTCCAATATCTGATCGTTATTACTGAACCTCGTATGTATCCTAATTTGATGCAGCTCCAAATTCACTTCATAGGTTACAATCTCATAGTCGTGAACAGAAGTCATCCGTATTATCCCTGCTCCATACCTTCACATCACAATACACACTACACCAGCAAAAATAAGAACGGCTCCCCATATTTTCTGCAATTGAAATCGTTCCTTCAAGAGATAAATGCCAAGGAAGGAGCCGATAACAATACTGGTTTCTCGCACTGGCGCAACATAACTAACGGGAATTTCCGTTAGAACGATCAATACGAGAATATATGATAATCCAGCTAATCCCCCTGCAATCGCCATACTGCCCCAGTATTTTTTCCAATGTGTACGAACTCTTTCCCACCCTCTCACTTGCAGACTCCCTAGTAAGAGCACCTGCCCCATATTTTCGATTACATTTAAGGATACCGGGTGTACGATAGAGACCGCCAGCTTATCGAATAAGGTGTAACCAGCAATGGAAAGGCCGACTAATAGCGGATAGGGCGAAGTGAACATGGAACGAATCGACTGTCCCCCGCGGCCAAGACCAGTGTACAACACATAGATCCCTGTAAAAATAAGTACACTTCCTACAATACTCATCCATGTAAAAGGTTCTTTGAGCAGCGTAACCCCAACTGCCACAACGATTAGCGGGCCTAGCCCCCTAGCTATAGGATATGTTAAGGTAAAGTCATTCTTCTCATATGCCTTAGAGAGGATAAGGGCATAGAAGCTATGGAGCAAAATACTACCGAGCCCCATAAGTACCCATTCCCAAGTTATGTGTTCGTCCTTAGGCCACAGCACTATACTAACGGGTAGAAATAAGATGACAGACCATACCCGTAGCGACCACAGAAATATCGTTTTGTCCTCACTTTGCTTCAACATGATGTTCCAGAATGCATGCGATAATGAAGCAATAATCACCAGCAGCAACCAGTAATTTCCCATTTGAACCTCCACATGTTCGCTCAATCCGCTATTCCTTCTCATTCATGCTGAATACAGCTGCCATCATACGCTTGCATCACACAGGGGTGCTAACGGTTCAACGACCTTGCTAGGCGGAATCCAAGATCCTCGATACGGAATGTGGGATGGCTGCGCCGACGGCAGGTTGCTCCGCATCCTCTTGCTTCTTCAGCCCAGCTCCCCCCGCGAAAGACTCTATAAGAGCCGTACACCTGCTCATCATAAATATCCCAGCACCATTCCCATACATTGCCGAGCATATCGTACAATCCCCATGCATTCGGCTCCTTGTTCCCAACCTCATGGAGCATGCCTTGTGAATTATCATTGTACCAAGCAATCTGATCCAGCTCGCCATACTGGTAGCTAGAATTCCCTGCTTTACATGCATATTGCCACTCTGCTTCGGTCGGTAAGCGATAGCCGTCTGCCTCCACATTCCATTGAACCGTCTCCCCATCGCTCCCTATCGAGTAGCATGGCGTCAATCCGGATCTTTGTGATAGTAGATTACAAAAGACAACAGCGTCCTTCCACGAAATATTCACTACGGGCATGTGATGAGAATGTGAAGAATTAGCAGCGGTATCCGATTCTCCTACAACCGCCTCATATAACCCGTTCGTAACCGGATAAGCTCCAAGAAGAAAGGGTGGAATGGTTGCTTTCCATTGAAGCTTTTTGCGATCATCTCGCAAATCTTCCTCTCCGCCTAGAATTTGCACCATCGAATAAAGTTTGGACATATCTCTCACCTCAATGTTCGATCTAATATATCAACATACGTTTACGTTTCTACATCTGTTCGCTAGAATGGATGTAAGCAATGTAATCAGTCAATACCCCTTCGTGTCCCAACAGTCTTAGCATAGTAGAAATGTTGCCTCTATGGTAAGAACCGTGATTCACGATTTGGTACACGATGTCGGAAACCGTGTTGTGAACCTCTACTCCCCTCCGTGTTCGGTAGGTCATGATCTTCTCTGGATCAGGAATCGAACCTACATATGCACGCATTTGAGTGTATAAGTTATTCGTGTAATCAATTGCTTCCTGAGTTCACATGTTCCCCGCCATTCCAAGCGTACTCTCTGCTTCGTCATATAGCCAACAAGAACCAACACAACTTATACATCAACTTGCAGGCAAAGCGTTGATATCTTCTTCCGTTCTCCATTTTTACCGTTACTGTGCCATCAGAGATCTCGTCGATAACTTTATCCCAGAATCTCTGCGCGGGAACGTTATTCTCTAATTGATGCAGTTCCCACTCGCCGCCATATTGCTTAAATATATGCTCCGCTGCAATCCGACCTACTCCCGTACGTCTAAATTTACGCATAACAAACAAATGTGCAAAATCATAGTAGTGCCTTTGCTCAGCTCTTACCCTGATCAATAGAAATCCCGCTGCTTCACCATTTATCGTAATGAGGTAAGGATGATGCCTTATGGGATCATCCCAATACTTATCGATGTCCGGCATTGGACGATACGTACCGTCTTCTTGAATGGCCGCACCAGTATATTCTGTAAAATCATAAATATAGAACTGGATTAGCTGTTTTATTCGCTGCTTTTCGGCTTGGGTGGCTCTAGTCACAACAGCCTGATTCATATCACCACTCCCTCTCACTCCGAACTGATATGTCTCACTACCTAGAATTTTCAATCCTCCGCCTCAACTATCCTGAGCTGTAGTCACTCAATTTTCCAACCGAAATGGGCGGGACTTTATGATTTCTGTTCCATCTGCAGCCTTAATCTGCAGCACAATTTCTCGGGCCTCAGCAATTCGAACGGGATTGATCATGGAAACAAACAGATTCCCTTTTCCATTCGACTTAAATATCGTTTCATTTTCGATGGTTCCTAGCCGTATCACTACATTTTCTTTCGGGCCAAACATTACCCCTTTCCCATTGGCATCTGCTACCGATATGTTATATCCCTTCCCTGCCTGAAGTCCTCTAGCCGACACAACAAAATCTACGGTAGATGCATTGTAAACAACGGTAACTCTGCCATTCTTCTTTTCCTGAAATGGAACGTCTGCTGTATCGCCTTGCTGAACAATAAAGAGCTGATCATATTTCAGAAAGGTGCATGAGGTAATTACGAGGAACATAGCCGCAACAAAGATGATTTTTATCGTGCGCATTCTTCCCCTCCTCTCATCAACGAATATCCTTGTCTCTATTATATTTACCTTGCCAATATTCGCCAACAGCGTACCGTTATGAGCATACTTGCTGCGGGAGACCAATCGCTTCCACGACCTCGATCTCCTGTCAAAAATAAGAGATATACGCATGCGGCAATAAAAAAACAAGGGCGAGCTCAGAGGGTACATACCCCTTAAACTCGACCTTGTTCTATTCCAGAAATCATCCCACAAGAGTAATAAAAACTACTGATGTGGCACTTGCAATTTGTTTAACCAATTTGGATAATATTTACATTTGCAGAGACAAACTTAATCTCCTGTATATTCATATTCATAAGCTGCAGTTTATTAGTTCCTGGCCCTGTATTGAATACGGCGCTCCCCGCTCCACCTGATCGGGATACTCCGTCCGCTAATGATGGGGCGACCGATAAGCTCTGATCCAATGGAATCCCGTTCAATGTCAACTGAACAAGGACAGACAAGTTAGCCATTAATGGACTCTCGATGAAGCTATAGGATGCAAAATAGGTTGCATTCGGAGCCAAATCAATCACTGTCCGATTGTTCGTAGAGAACGTTATGCCGCTGCCATTCGTCACCTTCGCCGCTAAGAAGGGAACCGGTGAAACCGGCCCTACATTTTCATAGCCATAGCTAAAAATTGCAGCGTTATTCCTTGTCACCCCAGCAGATGCAAAATTGTCGATTTCCGTCACACGTACGTTAACGCCGCTGAAATTCGATCCAGAAGCTTCAACTGGTGAAAAGCCGATCAGCTGCAAAATACTCGGATTCGGACTGGAGGGAGTATTGAATATCGCTCCTCCGGTCGCATTCGCAGTAGGCGTATTCTGTCCAAATGGAATTGTGGTAGGAAAAGAGAAGCTTTGCGACCCCGGTATTAGCTTTCCGTTCAATCTAAGCTCTGTAGCGATGATGTGGTTGCTCGATGCCGTGGTAAAATCAGCATTATATTCGACTAAATACGCTTTACTCGCATCAAGAAGAATGTTTGTCATTCCTTGCAGCCGTATGGAGGTACCGTTCTGGACAATGACTGATAACATCGCAGGGGCGCCATTGACCGGAATCGATCCACAGCCGGCCGAACAACCGAAATTCGCACTGCTTCCCATCTCTATTCGCCCCCAGCTGCTATTGTAGCTTAATGATCGTAATCGACGTCTGGTCGAAGGTTCTATCATTGGGTTCAAGATTAACTAAAGTCAGAATACTTGAACTAGCTCCTGTATTAATGATCGTATTCGATAATAATGACGTAATGGCTTGAGAAGCTCCTGGCAAGGACTGCATCTGTGAATCTGTTCCCGGAATCGTTGTTCCATCCAATTGCAGAGCAACATGTGCGGTAATGTTACCCGCTGTGAGCAGCTCTGCCTTCGTCCGGTAGGCGATATAATAGGTTTGATTCGGTGCCAACACGATATCCGTCGAGGCAGGAGTATGCGTAATGGAGGTGCCGTTCAACGTGAAATTCTCCTCGAACGGAATTGCGCTGCCAGACGTAACCAGAATAGAACCAGGAGAACGGATGAATGCGTTGTTCGCCGTGATCTGAACTCCGGTTGCTCCGGTCGCTCCGGCTGCTCCAGTTGCTCCGGTTGCCCCGGTACTTCCGGTTGCTCCGGTCGCCCCGGTAGCTCCGGTTGCTCCCGTCACACTAGCCCCAGTCGCTCCGGTTGGCCCAGTAACACAAGGGCATACTCCAGTTGGCCCAGTGGCTCCGGTCGCTCCAATCGGGCCTGTACCGCCAGTTGGGCCTGTACTACCTGTGATACCTACGGCACCTTGTGCGCCAGTTGCTCCGGTTGCTCCGGTTGGCCCCGTTGAGCCTGTGCTGCCAGGAAGTCCAGTTGCTCCGGTTACCCCAGTAGAACCAGCTGCTCCTGCAGCGCCTCCCGCCCCCGTACTGCCAGTAGCTCCTGTTGAGCCCGTCGAGCCAGCAATGCCAGCTGCACCTGTATCGCCCGTTGAGCCCGCCGCTCCGGGCACCCCAATTGACCCAGTAGGGCCAGTAGCTCCTGTTGCGCCAGTTGCCCCCGTTGAGCCCGCTGCTCCGGTTGCTCCGGTTGGCCCTCTTGTACCGACTGGTATCTGCAGCACCTCTTCCAGCTTGTTATTAAGCACGAATTCGAGCTTAATCGCTTCTCGCAACGTATTCACGATACTGTCGTTTACTGCCAGTACATCACTCACTGTAGCAGTCGTAGTTAATCCCGGCAGCGTTCCTAGCGTGAATTGGAGCTTTTCTGCCTCCGCATTAACAATGTGGCTTAGTCCTAACTCCTCTAACGCTATTGAGGCTAACAGCAAATTCACCGCTTCGTTCGTCGACACAGAAATATTCGGCGTAATATTAGGGATATTGGCTTGCGACACGATTTCTCACTCCCTTGCTGACATCATCAGATTGCTAATTTAGCGCAATAATGCTTATATTTACGTTTCGATTGCTGTTGGAGCGTGAGAACAGCATGATGCTGGACGGTGCTCCGGATGGTGCATTCACGATGACACTTCCCTTTAACGTTGCGAAATCCCCCGCAACGGTACTCATAAATATCGTTAGGATGCTTTCCCCATTAAAAGTCAGAATCACATCGAGTCCTCCTGAAGGGTTGCTCGCATCAATATCAACTTGTGCCACGATATAGTACGTATGATCGGGTTGAAGCAATATCGTGCTCGAACCCGGAGTGAACGATATTAAGCTCCCGCTCAGCAATCTTGCCGTAGCGAACTCCAAAAATCCCGCCGGACCTGCAGGTCCAGGTGTAATGATACTCGCGAAATTCGCCGTAGCGAGCGCCATCGCCCCTGTTACCCCCGCTGCCCCTGTCGCTCCGGTGGCTCCAGTGGATCCCACTGCTCCGGTCACACCCGTTGCTCCCGTTGCTCCTGTTGGCCCCGGTATTCCCGTTGCCCCTGTCGCTCCCGTTGGGCAGCCAGTAGGGCAGATACCTGTAGGTCCCACAGGGCCGGCGTTGCCTGTTATACCGGTAGGGCCAGTAGGACCGACCGGACCTGCAGCTCCTGTATTACCAGTGAGCCCGATTGATCCGGCTAGACCAGTAGAGCCAGTTGCACCTGTCACGCCTGTAGTGCCGGTTGCTCCGATCGAGCCCGTTGCTCCGGTCGCTCCCGTCGAGCCTGTTGGCCCAGTAGCACCTATCGTGCCTGTTGCTCCGGTTACACCAGAAGAACCGGTTGCTCCGGTTGCTCCAGTCGCACCGACAGGCCCTGTGATGCCAGTAAGCCCAGTTGCTCCAGATGGACCTGTAACCCCAGTTGCACCAGTCGGTCCATTAACCCCTGTGGGTCCTATGGATCCCGTAGCACCAGAGCTTAGCAAGGGAACAAGACCCTCTACAATTCTATCGAGTTTCATCTGTGATACAATTTCCTGCTGCACGACCACTTTCAATGTATCTAGTGTACTGCTGTTCAGCGCTAGCAATTCTGGAATTGTAGGCACTGTGGTCAAGCCTGGAATTGTTCCCAATGCAAATTGAATTTTCTCGCCTTCAGCGTTAAGAATATGACTTAGCCCTAATTCCTCCAATGCGATCGAAGAGAGCAATAGAGGAATTATTTGATCCCTGGAAATCGAAATAGTAGGTGTAATATTGGGTATGTTTGCTTGCGACATTTCACTCACCCCTTATGAAGTGCCATAATAAGAGACCTAGCATCATAGCTGATGTGCTCGCCATATGGGAAAATACTGAGCCTCATCTTATAAATCACAATATAGCAATTACCGATATCGACACATTCGTAAAATCCGTTGCCACACCTGACGTATTGATAAGCTCTAACGTACCTGGAGTCCCCCCGGTTTGAATGATCGTGTGTGAGGACAGCTCTACGATTACACCTGCAACGGTATCGTAACTTGCAGTCGTGACGATGACATTAATTCCATTGAATTGCAGAGTCGCGGATGCGGTCGTTCCGGCAGTCGTAGCCTGCGTCTCATAATCAACGAAGTACGTATGATTTGGAGCAAGTACGATTGTGGATGTCAAAGGCACATGTGTGATTAATGTACCATTTACAGTTAAATTCGTTTCTAATATAAGCGGAGCGCCGTCCGCTACCGTTTGTGTTCCGACAGTGACAAAGTCAGCGTTGTTCACCGTAATCAAGCCTCCGGTGGCTCCAGCTACTCCGGTGGCTCCGGTGCTTCCAGTCGTACCAACTGCTCCAGTCACACCTGCCGCTCCCGTTGCTCCTGTAGCGCCAACCCCATTAGGACCTGTCGCTCCGGTCGGCCCTGGTGGACAATCCGGACACGGCCCGGTAATTCCCGTTGCTCCTGTTACTCCGGCGACTCCCGTTGCTCCTGTTGCACCCGTATCGCCCGTTGCTCCAGTCAGCCCGGTTGGCCCGGTCGTTCCCGTTGCTCCAGCTGCACCAGTCGCTCCGATGGCCCCTGTTGGGCCAGTCTCGCCAGTTGATCCAGCCGTACCCGTAGCCCCGGTGGCTCCAGTTCCACCTGTTAACCCGGTTGCCCCTGTCAATCCGGTCAGCCCAGTCGCCCCTGTCGGGCCCAATGCCCCCGCTGAACCAGTCTCGCCTGTTGCCCCCGTGCTTCCAGCGGCTCCGGTGCTTCCAGTAGCTCCAGTTGGCGATAAGCCGGTAGGCCCTGTTGGGCCAGTAGCCCCCGTCGCCCCCATTTGCGGAGCAGCTGCCGCATTCAGTACCTGCTCCAATTTGTCCTCAATAATCAATTCCTTTTGAATCGTCGCAGCCAACACGTTGCGAACGCTGGCATTGGTTTGCAATACATCGCTAATAGTTGCAGGAGCTTCTAACCCAGGAAGCGTCCCAAGGACATATTGAATTTTCTCTGCCTCCGCGTTCACTAGATGACTAAGCGAGAGCTCTTCCATAGCCATTGAAATAAGCAATAAATTGATTGCATCGTCTCTAGTAATACTTATTTGGGGTGTAATGTTCGGTATATTGGGATTTGACATCCAGCTTCCCTCCCTCAGGAAAGTAGTTCCTGATAGATTGTGAAAACGTACCATGTAATAGGAATCTACTACCTAGCGATTGAACAATCTCGCTATCGCTCCTTTTATTTTATGTAAATCAATGTTTATTGCGTGGGACAAAATAGAACAAAAAAAATCGATTCTCACGAATCGATTAAAAAATAAGAGTTTGCCATGGAATCGCCATGCACAAAATATATAGATAAAATTGTTTCATCTAGCCTCGCTCTCGATACTCCTCTTCAGTCAGCCCAACTTAGAGCCGGTCATGATACTTGCCATTCATGTAAACGGAGTTACCAGTCACGATTTTCTTGCCTTAACTACATAATGAAAATTGATTGCTCTTAATCCTTTGTCAGTTGCATGCTCTGCAAATACCTGTTCAACGCCCCGAAGACAAGTTGACCAGACATATTCACGAACTTCCTTCCTCTGCCCAAAGCACTTCTTTATGAGCACATCTTCTGGCCTTGTCAAATACTCTACTTCCTCAACCAGTTGAACCTGAAAATCGGCCAATCCGGCTGATCGCTGAAACTGATATCTCGTGACCAAATCATCCAAATCGTAAGGATCATAAGATAGCAGGGTAAACAATCCAGGGAGCAGGCTTCTAAGCCCACCATCTGTCCCTCCATGATATAAACCCATCATCATCCCATTCGGCTTTAGAATTCGAGATGCCTCCTCGTATAACCACGGCCCCTTCTTCGTATAAACGAGGTCGAACGTGTTGTCTGCAAAGGGCAGCAATGCATCCTCCGCATTTACGAGCATGAAATGTACCGACTCACTTCCATTGAGCTGCTGCGCCTTTCGAATAAAATTCTCTCGATTATCTATTCCAACAGCTTCCCTCACTCTATGATTCCAACGTCTAGTAAATTCACCGTGCCCACATCCAACATCTAATATCCGTGAATCACTAGTGAGATGCGACATTATCTCCTTTTCATAAATCATTTCCGCCGTTGGTTCTTCAAAGGTAGATTTCCACGGATACTGGTATTCTCCTACGATATCATTCAGCTCTGCATACCACTCAGGGCTATGCGGTTGTATCCACTCAGGATGCAGCGATGGATCGGGAAACATTACAGTTCTATTCATGATTACACCTTCAGCCTTTCTCGCTCATCACATCAATCAAGAGCGTTGGTTCGAATATGATTTCTTCTATTTCGCCATCTTGGTCCTCTTTGACTGCTGTAAGCCCAACAGGTCGATATGCCCCTGTATCGATAATCAACGTGCTGCTTATGCGATCAAATTCCGCTTTCCCTAACTTGCAAGGCGTGTGTCCGATAATTTGCAATTTACCAATATTCTTGAGTTTCCCTCGATTCCACAACACGCTGTCTGGATGAGAACCATGCACATCACCAACAACCAACAGTTCCATATTCGTCCTCCATGAAGTGGCAACACTCACTGGCCATCGATACCCATTATATTCCTATAGAACATGTTCGATCCTCACTCTCATTTTCCTCTATCAAATAGAAAACGTACCCCGATAACCCGATAGTACGGTTACTTGGATACGTTTCATCTTCTTGCATCATGTGCACTTATATATTCTGTGTTTTTCTTAACACGGTAATATGGGCAATATGATGATTGCCATGCCAAGCGTACAATCCCACATTATAATCTAATCGAATTACTTCTTTGGAACCCGGGTGGTAAAACTGTTTTTGAAAATCAGCCTCAGATAACGATCGCAATAACACAACCCATCTCTGATGCAATGCTTCGAGCAACTGAATCGATAATTGGATATTTGTATGTACCGAGTCCGGCAGTTCAGCCCATCGTTCTTCATAATAGGGCTTAATCTCAGGTGTATCTTCCGTTAGAGCAAGCTTGAATCTGATAAAACTATTCATATGACTATCTGCAAGATGGTGTACAACTTGGCGTATTGTCCATCCACCTTCGCGATATTCCAGGTCTAACTGCTCTTCAGATAAGTCTCTTACGGCATCCTTCAGTCTGACAGGGAACTCTTCAATCTCGTTGATCCAAAGATCGCGTTGCGAAGACGAAATCTCTCCGGTGTGCTCAAATCTACCAATGGGGTATCGCTTATCCAACTGATTCATCAGGGATCACTCCTATTTTTACTGCATATTACTCAAATCGTATGTGAACTTCAACAGCTTACGCCTTGGATGAATCCATAGCTGCTCTTAATGTAAAGTACATGAGATTGTCCTTCAATTTCTTCCCTTGATCAAATCCCATTTTCTTAAGCAGCCTCTGCGATTGAATATTATCTCCATAAATCTCGTAACTTCTGGGATGGAAAAGTGTCTAAATACGGCATCCGCATCTTCCATAGTTAATTCCCGCATCAGCAATCTTTCCGTTTCAAGTTCTGGGTATATCATCTATCATTCTCCTTTTCAACTGCCTACCGACATTCTTCTTCTGCTAAAATAGACACTTAGTACATTAAACTCGATATGCAGCATAAGAGGCAACAATATGGAGTGGGTATGATCAGCGATTATGCCGAAGAAAATACCCCCAAAGAATGCAAATAGCATAAATCGGATACTCATGCGTGACAACCTATAATATTGAAGGTGGCAGATGGCAAAAAGAAAGGCTGTTATCAGAACAGCAGGGGTAACCGATAACCCCATTATGGTTAGGGATGAGCTTGTGGGCAAGCTGCTGCTTAATAGCGGAAGCACTAAACCTCGAAATACCATCTCTTCAAGCAGAGGGTAAGTTAAACAAAAGTGAATGGTATCGTAAATCCCGATCGGACGATATCCTGACCTTTGAGCCAAGAAGACATTTACTATTGCAACAATGAAGAATAATGTCATCACTGGCATGACGCGTTCTGGTATTTTATAAATATACTGCTTCCCACACCATAGAGATATAACGGATACTACAATTACGGTCATTCCCCAAAAAATGATTGTTGATTTCTCGACATCAACTCGAGTTACTACTTTCAAAATGCTCTGAACGATTATGAAAGAGAACGTCAATAACAGAGATATGCCAATCGCCAATAACAATGCTCTTTACACCTTCCATCTAAGTTATGGTCACCATCCGATCGACATGAGGAACAATATTATTTCGCTTGCTATTTACAGCGGTTGCTAGTTTACTCATAACCTCCGTTTGCTGCCGGAAGCTGTTTATATTCATCTTTCGACTCCAGTATTTTTGAATGAGCCCCGTAAAGAGACACCAACGATGTGGTGTAGCAAGGCTGATACTACTTGTTAGTACGTTCTGCTTTCCGAATGATTGTTTTGATAAAATTTGTCTTTGCTTCAGAATAAGCAAACTTATTGGTAGAGTACTCCTTCACCAATCTTTCTTTCAGGAGTTGATACTCAATTCTTGCTTCTTCATTTGCATTTAAATAATCTCGAAGTGTTACTTGTTTATATAAATATTCACTTCCACTCTCATACATATGGATTTGATGTGTTCTTGGCTCACCTTTATTGAAGTAATGGCGATCAGGCAGTACATCCGTGCCTTTGTATGAATACCCCAGCTTCTCTAAACCCGGAACACAATGATTCCCTTCATCAAATGACGGTATCTCGATAGCTATATCTATGATCGGCTTGGCAGATAACCCTCGTACGGCAGTACTACCAATATGATGAATTGCCACGATGCTTTCACGGATTTCACGTCTTATTCTTCGCTCTTCTTCCATAAATTCAATCGTCCATTGTTCCGTCCAAGGAATGAGAGAGACTTGACCAGTTGGCAGTCCAAGCATGTATATCCTCCTTTGAAGTGGAGCGAATAGATAATGTCCTATGGGAATGCGCAGCACCTTGTGGTCTATGTCCAAAGATAAGTAGCATCCCGATTCACAACCGTATACATGAGCAAGCCTATTTTCTCGTTACTATTCTCATCTTCATAAATAAATGCACCTTTGTCTTCATCGCTAGCAAATCTCTTTATTTTCTTCGCATGCTCATTCAATTGTTGTTCCGACATTGAGGATTGAATAACGCCCTCAACTTGCATATCAATTTGAATCATAGCTTTCAAATCTTGTATTCCTGCTTTTCTAATCATCAATTCATACACCACCAGTAAGTCGCAAGACCATCCAGTCTTCATCGAAATATTGCCCATTATATTTTAAGGCACAGCGCTCAATGCCATAGGTCTGGAATCCGACCGAGGAATACAGCCTCTTAGCTGGTTCATTGCTTGATACCACTGTTAAATTGATCTGCTCTACGCCATCGATTTCGCTCGCCCTCGCAATTAAAGCAAGCAGCAGATTTTTCGATACCCCTTTCCCACGCATTTCTTCTCTTACATACATCCCGAACAAATTTCCTTTGTGGGCAGTTTTCATCCCATTCTCTCGCACAAAAGCAGCCATTCCTATCAGCATTCCTTCGTCATCAAACGCACCCATCACAAATTTGTCCTTACTTGGTTTGACTCGCTCCATTACCGTTTCCAGTGTGAATTTCGCTTCCCGCTCATAAGTAGAACCAAATGCTTCAGGATTTGTCCGCAACCCTATTAATCTAAGCTCCTGATAGGCCTGTGCATCACTATCTTGAAGAACTCGTATATTCATTCTCCTGCCCCATTCCTCTCGAAATGTCACTAGTCATTGTTTCATTGCTTCTTTGGCATACCCACTACCTTTGGATATAGCTAAAATGTGAATCGATAAACAATCTCATCCTCATATACAACCCTAGTCTCACAAAACCCGAGCTTTTCATACAGCTTTCTAGCTGCTACATTATCTACACATACTGTTAGATTCACACACTCGCTTTGCGAGTAATTTTCTCTAATATATCGAATTGCAGAATTGATCGTTTCCTTCCCATATCCCTTACCTTGTTCATTTTTATCAATGATCAATCCATTTAGCCAATAGGACTGGGTTGTTGTATCATCTACCGTAATCATGACAAAGCCCACTAATCGCCCCTCTGCATTACACACACAAAATGGTAGATATTTATATTCATTGCCATCTGGACGGATATGTACCTTGGCTAAAGACACTGCTACTGTTGGAACAAAATGGTTTTGATGTGCTTGAACTTGCAAGTTTAATGCATCTTTCCAATTCTCTCGTGTAGTCGGAATTAATCTGATCATCACTACATCACTCATCTCCATCCGCCTTATGAAAGCCCGGTCGTATTTTGCAACACAATTCTCCATCCATCTGGGTCACAAATGGTTATCCCATTTTGCTGCCAGTAAGGATTTTCTGGTTCCACAATAGGGTAGCCCAAAGTGACTAATCTAGAAACGATATCATCCCGTTCCTGTACGTCTGGTATATAGAACACCAGCAAATTATCTGAAGAGGGGGGCGGTACAGGCACTGCATGTACATCCTGTGTAAACTCCAAATGATAGTGAACATCCGGAAGACCGATCATTACGCCATCGTAGCCATTATGATTTACAAAAGAACCTACAACTTCGAGACCAAGACCTTCCGAGTAGAATTCAACAATCTTCTGTAATTGATGGGTGGGCCTTGCCACTCGAAATTGAACAGCGGGTATATTCTTCGACCATGTCTTATTCATAACATACTCCCTCAGCTAGAATTTATCACTTTGCACATTGTTTCTGCTTAACCTGGAATGTAAGTATGCTCTGCAAAACTGGCCAGTTCTTCAAAGTGATTTCGTTCATAGAATCGTTTAGCTCTCCAGTTGGATTTCGCCACACGCAGACAAACGTTATCTATCCCCTTGTTCGCTCTCATATGTGCAACACAGTGTGCCAATATCACACCGCCATACCCACAATTCTGGTAATCTGGATTCACTACCAAGTCTTGAATGTAATTGTTATGGATGAGATAAGAACCGATCAATTGATTCTCTAGCCAAAATGAACGAAGTTCATCGCTGCGTGTCTTGTTTTGAAGCAAGTTAAGGAACTCTACCCGATTAGAGCTATGCCAATCCGTTATCTGACCATTTTCCAGCTGTAATTGGAGGTATCACCGATCAAATAATTCAATAAATTCTTGCAGCATGGAAGGTTCAAACTGCTTTTCAATCAATTGTGACGGCGGCACATCTGGTACTTCTGTCTTGGTATATATGAGATGATATCCTTCCATATCCGATTGAAATCCGATGCTTCTTATAAACGCAATGACCTCTTCATTTTCCCCATATACATTAAAGCAAAGTTCCTTACCATCGACTCTCGCCAAGAACGTCCGGATTGTTTCAGCAATTACCCCTAGGATGAGGGTTGATTCGTTCATTGACATTTTTAGAAAGGAAACATACGCAATCGTGCAATCATCATTCTCAGCTACACAAAATACACCATGAGCTTCTTCCGTTCGAGTAAAATGAAAGACGGATACAGCTTGCTCATGAAACGCTTCGCTCACAAATTCTCTAGCTTGAGGAGATATGTGACCGACTAATCTCAGTATATCTTCTCTATTTTCTGCCCCTACTATTTCCATTAGCATCCTCACTTCTTAATTGACTATATCGGTGCTGTAAATACAACACGACCCAGCCTTTGATAGCTGTTATCTCGGACTGGGGCGTTATTTGTATCTGATGTATTGACCTAAGTTCATCCAGAATGAACCTTTTTACCTTCAATTATGATTGTAACCATATAATAAATTATATTTATTGCTATCCCAATCAGGATAATCAGTATAGGATGACAAAATCGACTATATATCTCCGAGTCTGTATGTATACGAAAAAGTAAATTCTCAAAAACAACATCAGTAATCATCGAGCCTTTATAGTGAATCATTTTGAAATCACTCGTAATAGCACGAACAAAGTTGTAGGTCGAACTTAAAAGAGTAAGCAATGTAATAAAATTCAGAGTGATGATCTTTGTACGAGCAGCTCCTATTTTATCTTTCTTCATTTTCTCCTTTTGTTCACAAGACGTCTTCGAATGATACTTACGGGATTTATTGTATTACAGCTAGTTCCCACTACTCTTGCTTGTTTTCGCAATTTCATTCCACTCGCTTAAATAAGGCACATATCCTATATCTTGAGGCTGATCTGGCAACCATGCAATCAGTTCAAGTTCATTATGATCAGGATCATTGAAATAAATGGCTGCCGCTGGCATCCATGTATGTACGATCGGTTCCGTCGGCTCTTTGCCAAGAGCTTGAATCGGCTCTATCCCTTTTTCCTTTAACCAGTCAAATGCTGTTGTTAATAACTCCACATCTGTTCCGAATGCAAAATGTCTTCTTTGCACCTCATTACTCTCCGGAACTTCCCAAAGACCAAGCAATTGTCGATCCTTCCCGATATAGAAAAAGGCAACTCTTCTTTCTCCATCGAGTAAAGATAGTTCAAGACCTAGATTCTTATAGAATTCAATCGATTTATCCAGGTTCTTCACTTGTAAATGTGTCTCATATAAGTTCTGAATCATAATGATGATCTCCTTAGGCTTATGATGTACTAATTTGTGAAATTAGTAATTTCCTACTTCTATGCTATGCATAATAGCCACCTTCTATTAAATAGGTTCCTGTCTCTTTATAATGCTTATAGATCTTACTAAATGCCCTGTTTGCTTTATGCTGATAAGCTCCGTCACTTAGACAGGGTCGAATTACTTTCACTATTTGTGTCATGCTCGTATCACTAGGAATCTCACCAGTGAATAACTTTTCTAGCTCTAATTCAAATATCCCCTCAAAATTCTCTGAACAATCCCCATATACATAGATGGCTTTGTTATCATTCATTTCAAGTAATTTGAATTCAATACAGAATGCCATAACATTACCGTCTTTCTTGGATTTCTTAATAGCCGTTTAGTCCTATTGAGTTGTTGTATCCATCAATCTGGAACGCTCAAAGTAACACACTGCTGTGTGGCTTCGTAAAATAGTCTTGCTGATTAGATGTCTGGCCCAATTTCCCCAAAATTACTTGCTTAGATCAAAGAGCAGTTTATCAGCGCGGTGTGAGTGCGAGATCTCCAGATCTTATCGGACTCACAGGTATTTCGCATTCTTTAAACCATGCATAAAGGTCGTAAGCGATTAAGCTGTAGCACTTAACCTTCCATGGTTGTTTGCATTATTTTTCTTCTCTGTTTTTTGGTGTTTCTTAATAAATCAAAAATGCTTACTATAATAACAGTTAATCCTACTATCACTGTGACCAATCTCATTACGGTTAATGGAAACGCTGCTTCGAAGAGCACTAGTCCATATAGTATAAATATTATATGAAGGAAAATAATCAAAAATGAAGTAAGCAATCTACTTACATATGTCCCCAATTGAAATTTAGATAATGATATAAAAAGTAAGCCAGAACTTATAAATAACACAGTAAACATAACGGCATCTCTAGTAGGTTTTAATTGAGCATCAATGAAGCCGACGGATTGTGTTATGTACTCTTCGGCGTGTATAAAGTAGGAAAAAGCAAAAATAGAAACAACGAAAATCAAGGTTATTAGACATAAATTCAATCCGAACCAAACAATATGTTTCATTTTTCCCTCTACTATTTTGAATTGCAGTAATTTCGGTCGGGCATTCATTAAATACCCTTATTTCATTTATTGATCATATATTGAATTACGGGGTACGAAATGATATTCCGATCTCTATACGTTGATGTGATTACATCCTGATGTTTGCTTACAATTCCATTTTGTAATATCACCGCATTAAAGCCTCTTTCACGAGCGCCATTATAGGTAAACAATACGCAATGTTCTGCAGCATACCCTGCCAGGACAATGAATTCAATATCATGATTCTTGAGAATCTGCTCAAGTTCTGTCTCCCAGAAAGCATTTGGATTCTCTTTTGTCAAAATGATATCCTGATCTTGAATTTCAATTTCCGAAATCGTACGATAGTCATCACGATTTGTATCCGTAATTCCTTCGATGTCCTGAATATGTATGACAACATGATCATGAGAACGAATCATACCCGCTACATAATTGATATACTCGCATGCTCTGTTTAATAAAACGATTGAATTTGCGAAACGCCCCAACCCTAGATAGCTTTTATCTTAGGCTGAGGCGCTGTTTCCATGATTATACATCCTAAATCCAAAGGAGGATAGACCCCAACGCGTAGCCCTACTACCATATGAGCTATGCAACGGTTTTAATAGACTTCCCTTCATTAGGTTTCAACTCTCCTTCAACATTCTCTGTACTCCGGTTTTCCTATCCATACTTCCATACTGTAACTGACTCTTATTACTCCATTCCGTTCCATTCCATTGAATCTACGAAGATGGGCTTCTTTAAATTCAGGAAACCATGCTTCACTCTCGTTCGGTGATTCCATTCCCGATACGATTGCTCCCCAATATTCCTCCCAAGTTTCTTCATGTTCTTGCTCATACAAATACCTACTCGGTATTGTCGTGCCATAGAAATAGGATACGGGCTTATTGTGTCGTGTTTCGCTTAGTCTCGTTTTATAATGGTCTATATTGCACACATGTATCGTATCTCTTAAAAATCCAGTATCATCATGATAGGAGAATAATGCCAGCGAAGCCCCTGGCTTCATAATCCTCTTCCACTCTTGTATTGTACTCTCTGGTTGAAACCTGTGATATGCATTGGCCGCAACAATTAGATCGACGGACTGATCTGGTATTTTCGTATCCTCAGCCACTCCATCTATATATTCAATATCTTCTCTTGATCCGATAATGTCACATGCTACTCTGCGCATTTCCTCTTCAGGTTCTATGGCATAGACCTTCTGTACATTCCCAACAAAGTGCCGAGTAAGGAGCCCGGTACCTGCGCCAATATCAGCGATAATTCCTTGATTCGCATTGGCTTCTCTCAAGACAAATGTGCACGCCTCCGCGGAATAAGGCAACCGATATTTATCATATTGCATAGCTTTCTCAAAAGTCATGCTGCTCATGAACTCAACACTCCCTTCACTTTGTTAAACCCGGATTTAATCCAGTATCTTAAAGCAGGCCAATTTTTTATCCATATCACTCAGCCACTTATTTAAATGATTGTATTTTCCTAACACCTATTAGTTAGATTCTTGCATTCGATTGCTATTACCTTGTTGTCTTGATCCGCTAATAAATGCACCGTAGGAACAAATCCTGCAATGAACCTCAAAAAAATAGATTCTTTTAACGCATCGCTCAAAAACCATCCAGAAGGAAGGAATACGAGCTCCTCATTCTCATGCATAAACTCCCTACATATGTACTCCTTCATACTCTCCGTATGATTCACTTGCAGTGTTTCGATAGCTGCTGCATCTATATGGTAATGCTGAATTGGACGATGTGATGAATGCATCGGATTGGTCAAATCAACTGTTCGGTATAAGTCTCTGACGATTTCGATCATTTCTACGTCACTATTCAAAAATAATTGTTTCGATTCTTCCTTCATATGCTGCATATTGATGTTATCAAGTTGATTGTCCCGCCAGACTAACTTGATATCTCTAAAGTGTGGCGCTACTTCTTCTAGTATTTTCGTTCTTGAACAGTCATTCCTTGTTGGCAGGCTAACCATCGTGCTCTCAGATCCCAAAACGCAACCCGCCACAAACAGTATTGCAAGCTCGCTTATTTTATCAATAGATGCTAGTTCTATCCGTTCTATTCGGAAAGGTTTCAATTGCATTTCTTGTATTCGCATTATTTCTTCTGGATCGAATTTGATTGGTTCAACTTTGGATAACCAATCCACCTATATGAAACCTCCTTGTACGAATTGTTTGATACGTCGCCTCCGTACTATGTACTATGGGACTCTACCGGTTCAATTACACTTCGCGTTTCTCATCGGGTCTGTAGATGATTCTCCGATAATCCCAATCCTTAATGTCCATATCACCTAAGTACATTCTCTCATGCTCTGGTACAAGCTCATATTTTACTTTTAGATTTTGGCGGTAAAACTCAATCGGATCCTCTAGATATCGATAATATGCTTCTCTACACTCTTCTAAAGATGTCTTCTCTCCTTTAACTTTTTTATACATATCGATCAGCTCGGTATATTTATCCTCAATATTTGTTGGATAGATGGCTTGTGAGAAGGTTACTTCACCTAAATCAGATAACATAACTTTTGTTGGTTCATTAAAGTCAGTGAAGAAGGTGCCATTTCTAAAAAGTTCGGCAATCTCCTCTATACGATAAGTCAGTTCATTCTCCTGGAAATAGCAAATCACTTCCCCATTTTCGTAAACAACTAGATTTACTAAATAATTCGTACCTTCGTACTTCATGAAGATAGAAAACTCATCGCCAGTTATTGTTTCATAGAACATTTCACGAACAACATAATAATTAATGGCTGTAGGCGAGTACGTTATTCGTCGTTTCTCCGCCAATTCTTTTTGCCAAGAAGTGATTTCATAGATATTTTCGAAGTCAGGATTAATCATTCTAATTTTGCTTTCTATATGCTTGTAGTATGCGGGCTTATCAAATTTCCATTCGGCTTCTTGAACGGTATACATTCCTAGACCATGTATAGAGAGTTCTTCCTGTTCTGGGATTGTTGGAGTTAACCAATCAGAACGAAGCTTTTCTTGAAGCCCCTTCAAATCCACAAGCTCCCAGCAATTTGACATTCCATCTTCGTATACATCAACATTAATATAGAAATAAGAACCACCATTATTAATGATCCCAGGAACTGTTACACCTTCTACCACTTTTGTTCTTCGTATTTTCTGCATATGATTCACACCCTCGACCATTTATTGTTTCACTTTCGTTAGACTCCTTGAAGGCAATTATAGAATATTTGATTAAAAGTATTCTGATCTTCCGTGTAGTCCTCAATATATTTATTGAACATTCGCACCGCAACTGCATGAAAATCTGGCACAACTACACAGTGGCAACCTGCTGCACCCGATGCATAATAACCACTTATCCTGATAGTACCATCCAAAAATACGCTTCTTATCCTCCGTATCCACCCGCAATTGTTCAATGAGCGTGAATACGTCAGCAGGTATTAACTGACTATGATTGATGAAACCTCTATTGAGATGTAAATTTCCCCACTGTGCCAGGTCTCTCGCACTTGAATACAGATTTCTTTCATGACCCTCATTGGACTCAATTCGAACGGACGCATAGCCGTCTGCAGCTTGAAAATCACAAACTAATTTCTCTTTTGGTACCGAAGCCCATTCCGTATCCGTTAACTCCATCGGTTTAAATATACGTTCTGTAAGCAGTTCCGCAATATTACATCCCGTCAGTTCTCTTATGAGGTCGCAAGCTACTTCCTCACGCTCAATACGGTTTGGCCCAAAATATTTAGCACCTGACTTGGTTGCTAAATCTCTTATTGTCGTACTGCCCAACTCGTAGTCAGGTATATTCGTGAGCACATCAGAAACCTTACAGTCCACGGACAACTTGCTCTCTACAACCGCGATTGCTGTAGCAAGTCCGACATATGTCTTTCTTAGTGAATATAAGTTAAACATAGAATCAGTTGCTACGGCGAGAGCTCCCTTCTTAAAATGATGCTGTCCCGCATACCATTCTGTTAACACTTTGTTGTCCTGAATTATCACTATCGAAGCAGCGGAAGAACCAAACTTTTCACCCGCTCCTTCTGTATATGAAATTAACGGCATAAACCTGTTATTAACTAATGTTGTTGCTGTCATAACTATGCCTCCAATTATTATTTGCAGGATTCGTGTTCATTGTGCCGTGTGAACCTGAATGGTTTAAGGTGACGAAGTCGCGTGATTGTCGTCTAACTCTGCTTACCGAGGTTCTAGTGCATTCTTGATGCGTGAGTACGGTGTTCTAAGAAGTTTCCGCTTTGGGAGCTTTGTATATTAGGTCTTTCAAATCTTTACTTATATTCTCTGGGATTTCATAACCTTGTTCCGTATTGGGAAGCTTTAATAGGAGACCTTTTTGCGGATATTCAATATTCTCTATATTCAAATGACTTCCATCTACAGAATACACAGTCATAAGAAATATTGCTCCGTAATCCAGAATTCCATTCATTTTTTTCGATTCATTAATAGCCTGCATAAAAAGAGCTATTGAATCTAAATCTTTAAACTGTTTATCTTCAAATGGCTTTTCATTCATCCTTAAACAAAGTTGTATACATTCCAGCTTAATACTACTAACGTCATGATTATTGCGATCACTGTTATTTTGTAAACTGCATCCTGATATCAAATTCATTACAATAAAAAGAACAAATAAATTGATTGTATTTAGCTTTTTAATGGGTTTTAACCCCCTTTTTAATCCTTTAGGGTAGTTATTATCATGTTTCCGTTAGTCGAATTTTATTGTACAGACTTAATGATAAGCTGTCTTACATCCGCGATTCTGTTCGGCATTTCCGAAGTCGAACGATTCAGTAAATCACACAAGGCAATCAAATCCTCCAGCTTAGATAATAGAACCCAATTCTCATCCAGAAATCCACCTGAACCCCGGTATGCCTTTATAAAATGATGTTCGAACAAGGAATTGTCGTGTTCATACCGAAGCATATTCCCGATATCAACATAGCGTCTTCCTGAAAAGGCAAACTCCCAATCCAATACCGCCGATACTTCGAACCCATCTTGCCTTTCAATCACCAAAAGATTTAAACCATTGAAGTCCGAATGAACGAGGACTGGCGGTTCATGAATTTCGGATATTAGTGAACGGTGAGACTCACAGAATGATCGAACCTTCTCCGTTGCTTCCGCTCCCAGCCATTCCCCAGTTTCACCCTTTTCCAAGCTTTCAGAAATAAAAGAGATAAATTCGTTCTCATCCATGTTAAATGGGGTGGAGATGGTAAGATCCCTTGCAAAAAAGCCTGGACATTCAAATGTATGACTGTGAATACGAGCTAGTACACTGCCGACAGATTCCGCAACTTTTGCAATCTGGCGTTCATCTCCTCTTTGTAGAAGATCACGCAATAACACTCCCTCTTTCCACTCTATTATTGCCCAATCATATTCAATTAGCTTTCTGCTTGCATCCAGATATATATAATCGGCAACTGGCACGATGCCGCGCAATCTCTCAGCGATTGCTTTTTCTTTTGAAGCTACGTCTGAACCTCCAGCAAAGATCCTTAAAAAGTAAGGTGCAGTAATTCCTTCAATCTCCACTTTATAGGTACCATTACTAAGTCCTGTTTGTGTTCGTTCAGCTTTGATGAGACGCTTGCCTCTGAAAACTTGGCTAATCATACTATTTAGAGTCTCATATTTAATATGCATATTTTTGCTTTTACTTGATCTCTCCCATAATTCCTTCACCTTTTGCACTCCAGTTCACTTAGTTGATCATCTCGTTCTAAATTCTATTTCGAAATTCTACTTAAAGAATCTTCATATGCTTTAGAAATTCTTCATTATTAAGTCTTAACGTTTTGTCATAGGTTTCTTCTTCGATTAGATTCCAAAACATTCTTCCATCTGTTGCTTGATCCTTCAAACAATAATATGTTCTTCCTTTCTCAATACAAATGGTTTCTCTCTTATTGATATGTATTTTAATATCTTTAACTAATTTGCTCCTCAGTGTTTGTTCACTTATGGAAAGTTTATTATCTTCGATCCACGGTTTTATCCCATCTTCAATTACTTCAAAATAATCACTCATAATGCTATTCTTCATTCGATGTTCAATAGTTCCATTACTTCCTTTTGGACAAATGATATACGTCCATCCAATAATATCAACAACTCTGCATTCCTTTTCTTTAGGTACAAATAAATCATTCCAAATAAGGTCTCTAATTAATTTCAATCTGGCTTCGTACCCACAGTATAATGGTGGTAAATAAATAGCCATGTGCTCAACTCCTGTTATTAAATTTTTTATGAATTTCTTGTGGCCACATATTCGTAATTATCAATTATTACCCTCTGCAGATATATTGTGATACACATTCATCGCAACTTCAGCCATCACTTTCAAATTGATAGTATTAAAACCTTCTATCCCAAAATCTCCAGCAATACTTTCAAAGTAAGCCCAATCGTTATTATCCTTAACAACCTGTATCTCTTTGATCAATTGAATAAATCCATTAATACCTTCTATTTCTACGTATAGCATAATCGTGGGATAGTCAGGCGAAGTCATTGTCTTCTATGATTAATCCTGCATACTTGTCCCATTCTTTATTATCCGTATTTATTTCGATTGTCGGTACCATTGATTTGGATGCTTGAATCCTGAGACTATTTTGCGTATCAATCAATTCTTTGCATGCCAGATCGATTTCATCCCTTGATTTGTTAATCCAAACCTCAGGGTTTCTACTTTTTATTCTTTCCTCGACTATATCGTCGGAAATAGTCAGCAATAAACATTTAGCTCCTAATTTGATTAAATCATGCTCTATACTTGTTATTTCTGCATCATCTGAATCCGAGAATGCGACTCGGTGATTTAAATGGAACCGCTCTAGGATAAAGAAAAGGCCTCTTGATTTTCTTTTCCCTGGGCCTAAATAGGCTGCCCAATCATTTAGATTCTTCAGCATACCAACCCTATTTCGCAAAAGTTCGAGATGCTGAGCTCTTGATAATCGAACAAATTCGCCTTGAACATTATTCAGAATCTGAGAGTAATGCTCCCCAAGTATTACAGCACTCAACTCCGCTGATTCATCGAGTGCTTGAGTTTGTTTTATCGCTTTGAGCAGCGAAGTCTTACCCGCGTTTGAATATCCTTCAAGAATAACTCCTCTAATATTCATCGATTGAATTTTCCTTTTCATAAAAAATACTTCGCCTATCGTCCTTGTATCTACGAACCCGAGAGGCTTAAATCCAAGTCCGACGGACTAACTTTGCATCGCAAGGTTGTGAACTAAATACGTCTAAATAAGTTAATTCATAGGGTTCTGGTGTTTTAATGATTTTGCCTTGTTTATATTCAAATATGTCAGCCGTCCTACCTTGACCAATAGGCTTCATAGTTAGCTCCCTTGTTGTGAGCAATGAGTTGGCAATATTGCGCAAAACGTTCTTGTATTCACGAAACGACCCAGCCTTAGATAGCTCTTATCTATGGCTGGGTCGTTTGTTGTCTGAGCCTCTTCCATGATTTATACATCTGACAACCAATGCACAGTAGTCCCAATATGTGAAAACCGGTGTTATGAGAAGTTCCTGGTTTAGTCACCTACAAAATACTCTTGTATTCGTTCAAAACAGTATTTACAAAATGAGTTTTTCCATCCGTATATGCTGTACGGTTATTCGTAAATCTCTCTGCAAGCTCTTTCTTTAAAGATGAGTATGCGGCTACTAAATCCGGCTGTTGTCTTAATATATCTCTGAATGTTATGTGCTTCTGCAATGCATCACTTTCCTTGTTGCAGACATAAAGATGATGTTTCGGTTTATGATTCATCTCTTTATTATGAGGAACTTTGTCATCAATTCTTGCAAAAGCCTCCCTGTTCTCTACCCCTAAATGGATTGTCAACACTAAATCAGACAGCTT
>NZ_MAIS01000158.1:0-5217 GCF_001680695.1 Paenibacillus sp. KS1
ATTTTAGGCACTTTTAGTATGCAATAAACAACCGTATTGAAATGGTAGTTGAATCGAAGCTTTTCTATCGTGAATACCGTTTGATCAACATCCGGTAGTTCCGGTAAGTCAATAAGATACTGTTCCTCGCCATGGTCGAGCAAACGCCAGTTCCATTTTTGAAAATGCTTTATACTTTCCGTAATTCCCTCGGTTTGACTTTTCATTTCAATATACATTCGCTTATCCTCCGTTAATTATTATTTTGAATTCATGGCTCCTACAATCAGGCTAGTTGGTTGTCAAAGAGCGGAGCATTCAAATCATTATGGTTGACTTCACCTCGCGTTCTTGGCTTTCGGCCGTTTATGCTCAACTCATAACCTGAGTATGCCTCCAAAAAATTTTAATGAATACTGCTTAAATTTTGATGTAAAACGAGTAGGTAAAGCGCTTTCAATTAAACTGTCACAATTTGTACGCATTTTAATCATTTATCCTTACCCGCTGATTATAAGTTAAGGCTGATATACACTTCATCGAGTTCCATTTTCGTTATTCCTATATAAGCCAACGTCACGCCTGGCGATGAATGATTCAAGAGCTTTTGGATGCGGGTAATGTCGACGCCGCTTTGATAGGCATGATAGGCGAATGTCTTGCGGGTTGAGTGAACGCCAATCGCTTCCTTAATCCCCACTTGCCGGGCAGCGTCATTCAATATGCGATAAGCCTGAACGCGACCAATCGGCTTGTTTCCTTTACGACTTGCAAACAATATGCCGGTTTGCCGCCCGGATTCCTTCACAAACTCATGAATTGCCTTTTTGCAAACCTCGGATAAAGGAAAGTCCTTATGCTTGCCCGTCTTTTGCTCTCGCAGGCTGATTCGCTCCTGTTTATATACATCTTCAATATTCAATCGCAACAAATCGGAAATGCGCAAACCGGAATTAATGCCCAACACCAGCAACAGATAATCACGGACATTTTGACCGCGCAAGTACTTCTTCATCGCTTCAATTTGCTTTTTGTTTTTAATTGGTTCCACAAACTCCATTTCATCACCGCTTACTAAATGTAATAAACTATATATTAATTATATAAAGTGTTACATTCATCGTACACGGCTTTTTCAGCACATGAATGGAAATACCCACGAAGATAAGCTGCATAAGGCTTCTTGGGTATTTTATAAATGTAACACACTATATTTGTGTTACATACGAGTATGGAATCGCTTTGACTTTTATTTTCACAAATCGAAAAAAAGTCATCAAAAAACTCTCGTGATTCATGGGCCATTTTAGACATGTCTCGGAGAAATACTCTTTCTTTCTTCCCATTTTTAGCTTCAATCATTGTACTGATTAAATTTAGCCCAAAGTCGGTTTACTTTTTCCATTCTTCGATAGACGGTCATTCTTGTGACTTGCAAAACTTTGGCCATTTCCATAACGGTGCGTTGCTCCTCATAGAACATTCGGAACAATTCCTTTTCTTCTTGAGTCAAGCAGTTTTGAACAAAGTCGCTCACATGCCACTTCATTATGGCCTGCTCGATATTTGATTGATCTCCTAAATGTGTAGCCAAATTGGGCTCATTCATAAGAAGAACGTTTACTTCCTCATCATTATTAAAGTCCAGATATTGTAGTGAGACTTGTCTATTGCATTTACTGTTGAATTTCCTCAATATATTCGCCCGTTCATATTCAACAGCTTTCTTGTAAAAAGCAGCAAAATCCTTTGTAAAACGATGTTCGTCATCCGGTTCCCAGTCACGAATGGCCTGAATCAGTACAGGGTATAACATGTCTTGCAGTTCTTCGGCTTTCGTGTCTGTTAAAAATAAACGCCTTGCCATTTCCGGCATTCCCTTAATGATGAAATCATGCAAGTATTGGTGGGTTAGCTTTTTAAGATGATCATGCCACATGATCCTAAAGATCTGAGAGTCTAGTGTTTTCTTATATTGTTTCATTTGAGAGTTCAGCGTTTCAAACTCCATTCGACTCCAGTTGTACCTATTTTCATGTTCAATTGCCGAGCGTTGCTCAGTCTCTTTTTGTCGTTGCCTTGCTTCGCTGATTTGATCAAATTCGGATTGAATCGCTTCATAAAGTTTTTGAAATTGGCGTTCAGCTTCCAATCGTTCAGTTTGAGATGAAATTCGCTTCATCCGTTTAGATTTTTTCTCCATGCTTAAATCCCCTTTGCTTTTAACATGGGGATATTAAACGCAAATTGAACTATTTATTTAACAAAAAAATAAAAAGGCCAAGCTGCGTGGGCTTGGCCGAGGGTAACGAATCGAGTTTTACTTCGTCTGATTTACTTTGCGAGGTTACTTCGTTTACTTGATTTTATTACGTTCTTCTATCATTGCATGATCTAAATATTTTCCCCTTCATTGTTGTTAATATATAAATAGTAAATTTAAGGGGATTTGTAACAGCGTAATGTCAAGATATTTAAATTTTTTCAGGGGCACAGCCTGCTACTGAAAGTATTGGATATCTTGCTTAATCATAGATGAAGACAGGTGTTGAAGCGCCGTTTCCACAACTTGGACATTTATTGGTTCCATATCCATCACAATGAAAGCACCATTTCTTGCCGCAGGATGTGCATTGATTAACAGCCAACGGTGAGAGATTATCAGGATTTTGATTACAGCTTGGGCATTTTGCCATTGTTCATTCCTCCATATGAGTATGTTTAGTTGAAATCGCTTTATCTCAGTGATTCAGATACATACATAATGACTCTACCAAGTACAAGGATTACGGCAATAGTAATAATGATCTTCACAATATAAAAAACAATTCCTTGTTCTTCCTCCAGATTAGCTCCACAGTTCGGACAACTTGTCGCAGATGCAGCGACCGAATGATTGCATTCCGGACATGGATACAAATTCGACATTAGCCACACTCCATAACATGTAATTATAACTTTCGATTAGGCATAAGAGAGGCTAATATAAAGCCGCCTATGATAGTTACTCCCATAACATACTTGAACCTAGTTCGTCGCTCGTCGCCATACCGCCAATCCTCAAGTTCCCTATCAAATATGCGCTGCATTTTAGCCTCATTGTTTAGATCTGCCATTGTCAATACCGGATCATCTGCCGGTTTTAAATACAGCATGTAGTAGGCCACTTCCAGAACAATTATAATGGCTAGCAGACTCATAGCTAATTTTCTTGCAGTCACATGACTGACACCTCCTTCTATATCGAATTTTCAACGTCTTAGATCAAATTTTATCACACATAATTACAACAATAAACCATTTTGTAGAGTTTACTACGTGTTCATGCTTCTGGATGTAAGACAGTATGAGGTTAAAAATGAGGTAGATGACTTGAACACAGAATTAGTATTCGGCAAAGTGCTTAAAGCAGTTCGCACCAAATATGATATTAGTCAAGAAGAATTGGCTTTCCGGAGTAATCTTGATCGGACATATATCTCTATGCTGGAGCGTGGTATTCATCAGCCCAGTCTTAGTTCTTTGATGTCCATTGCTCAAGCCGTTAATATCAAAGCGTCCGACTTGGTTCGTTTGTATGAAATTGAACTGGAGAAACATACGAGTCATGATAATCATCTAAATGCAGACCGCCCGTAAAATAGGCGGTTTTCGTTGTTATTTAGTTACTTGTACAAAAAATCACATGTGTTGTTACAATCGTATATGGAATATTTGATAGTGTAATACTAAAACCGCCAAAACGTACATTTTGTTCTATAATTGACTTCAGCTTAAACGAAAACTAAAAAGCTGCCTCCGGTTGCATACCGGAAGCAGCTCTCAACTTTGGGATTCTTTCGATGCCCACAAAATGAGGGGCTTGACCAATGAGTCCTGTTAATCCTGGAAGTTCCAATTTCTATTCTAATGAATGCACTTCAGCAGGTATACTCTGCATATAGTCTTTTTGTTCTAGTATCTCTTTGTTAGCCCATTAAGATGCCAATTACTTTTCTCAACTAAAATATCACTTGCAACGGAAGTTGGGTAAATCATAATTGAATATTCTACTCCATTTAAAGGGTAAATAATCTCTGCTTCATGATCACAAAATGCAAAGTCAAATGGTGCAATCTGATAAACCTGTTTGATAAAATCAACCATAAAATCAGTAGCACTATCTAGTTCCTCAATGGAGTAATCGACAATAATTTCGCTTTCTTGAAACGAAATTATTACCCCAGAATGATGTCCCTCATTCTTTTCAACGCTGATGCAAATATTTTTAGAATTCACAAAAAGCGAACCTGTATTGATACTTATTTCTGCGAAATAATTCTGCAGCAGTTCATTAATCAAGTTGCTATCAACACTTCTACATGTCCCTGTTTCAACCCAATTAAGAGCATCTTCATCCAAAGCATATTTCATTGAAAGTATTTCACCCTGACTACTAACCAAAAAATCCATAATACTATATAGCCTCTTTGAAAAAACATCTAATTCATTGCAATAAATCAATCCAACATTTATACTAGCTCCCATTTAATCATTCCTTCTTGTTAATAAATCTTTGTACCATTTTCTCGATGAAACTTTAATTGATCATCCGAAAACTTCCATCCGCCGACATAGCCTCCATCCATATCAATATAGCTTCCAATACCTGTAGCACTGTCATAGTGCACAAAGACCTCTTGTCCACGATATTTTGACATCCAAACATCGGTGGAACTTTCTAAATGTTTCGATATTGCCTGTGAATATAGAGCACCTTGTTTTTTATTCCAATTCCCTAATATACCAAAATCCTTTGCATGCTTCCATTCATGTTGTAGTTTTTTTTCTGTTACAGTGACATTTCTCAAGCCTTTCATTATGACCTCTGTCACTTTTCCAGTCTTATCCGTCCATTTTCCTACTTTAGCGACTTTGCTTGTGTGTCCACCTAGTGGTATAAAAGTCATCGCAAGGTCGCCAATTGCATCTGTTATTTCTTTTGGACTTTTAGAATAAATAAGCGTTAATATTTCTTTCCAGCCCATTGTGTAATAACTAAAAATATCCTCTAAATTATTCGAGTAATAAACCCAATCATTCTTATACTTATGATAACCCGTCTTTTCATAAAGATAGACTTCCAAAATATTATGTCCCGTTGGATCTATATATCTAAGTGGGTTGTTATGTCCATACGTATACAAATTCAAACTCAGCGGATTCTTGATATCCCCTTCATACGTATCCTCATTAATA
>NZ_MAIS01000274.1:0-766 GCF_001680695.1 Paenibacillus sp. KS1
TCCTGCAGGGGCCGCGGCTGCGCAAGAGCAGAAGCAAGCGGATAATAAGAAGGTTCAAATCGACCAGAAGCTGGCCGCCAAGCTGCAAAAAGCTATCAAAATATATGCAGGGAAAGAGATCAAGCTGAAGAATTTCAGTGAGAAGATAGAATTCTCTCCGAGTGCCAAGGTTGATTCCGTAGACGGAAAATATGCTATCCGCTTTATCATTGATAACGGTAAAATATGGGGGATTGATGAAAAGGTCACAATCGATAAAATCAGTAAAGAGGATCAGGAGAAAATCTTGACAGTGTTAAAAAAAGCATATGCAAATAAAACATATGCCTTTAACAAAGAAGTGATTATGCAGCGAGGCTATGATGGCGAAAAAGAAAAACTAGGTGCGAATTTGTCGTATACGTTGACAGGGAAAGATTTTGATGTTTCCTTTGCAAAGGAAAATTCCGCTAAAGAGCTAAAAGGTACTGTTGGTGGTTTTAAGATACAGTTTACCAAGGAAGAGCTCGATCCGAAGCTCCTGGAAACGGCAGTAAAAGCGACAAAAACGGCATTCAATCATGATTTGATGGTTACAAACGCTCAGCTAACTAACGGCATTGGATGGATGCTTGAGGATAAAGATGTATTGGTCGAGATGGAGAGGGGAGAACTCACTAAGGTATCTCATAAAACGCGTAAAGCGGTAACGACTAATAAAGAAATTACGGATAAAGAGGCTAAAGACGTGGTTGCACCGCTTGCCAAGGAATTATTCAATATGGAC
>NZ_MAIS01000258.1:0-1024 GCF_001680695.1 Paenibacillus sp. KS1
GTTCCAGTTGGCTGAGAAAATGCTCAAGACGTTTAGCCCTGAAATTATTGAAGACTTGCAGCTGGAAAACAAGCTGTCAACCGAACATTCTCAATTGATCGCTTCAGCCAAAATCCCATTCGAAGGGGAAGAGCGTACACTGGCACAATTGACACCATTCGAGCTGTCTACAGATCGTGACATGCGTAAGCGTGCATCTGAGGCGAGGTTCGGATTCATGGCGGAAAACGAAGCGAAGTTTGATCGCATTTATGATGATCTGGTGAAAGTACGTACGAAAATTGCAAAGAAGCTGGGCTACGAGAATTTTGTTCAGCTTGGCTATGACCGGATGTGCCGTACGGATTATGATGCGAACATGGTCGCGAATTTCAGAGCACAGGTGCTGGAACATATCGTGCCAGCTGCAATAAAGCTGATAGAGCGTCAACGCAAGCGGATCGGCGTTGATCAAATGTACTACTATGACGAATCCTTCAAATTCAAGACAGGCAATGCAGCACCGAAGGGCGATCCAGAATGGATCGTTGAGAACGGAGCGAAGATGTATCAAGAAATGTCTCCGGAGATGAACGAGTTCTTCACTTTAATGTGTGAGAACGAGCTGATGGATCTTGTTAGCAAGAAGGGTAAGCAAAGCGGCGGTTATTGCACATTCTTAAGTGAGTTTGGCGTGCCGTTTATCTTCTCCAACTTCAATGGTACATCCGACGATATCGACGTATTGACGCACGAAGCGGGCCATGCGTTCCAAGTGTACGAGAGTCGTCATTTCGAGGTTCCGGAATATAACTGGCCAACTTATGAAGCGGGAGAAATTCATTCGATGAGCATGGAATTCTTCACATGGCCTTGGATGGAGCTGTTCTTCCAAGAAGATACAGAGAAGTATAAGTTCGCTCATTTGGCGGGCGGATTGCAGTTCATTCCACACGGTGTATCTGGGGATGAGTTCCAGCATTTCGTATACAGCAATCCTGAAGCAACACCTGCAGAGCGCAAGGCTGCTTGGCGCGACATCGAG
>NZ_MAIS01000149.1:0-7591 GCF_001680695.1 Paenibacillus sp. KS1
GGCTGTGGTTGTATGGGCTGTGGTTGTATGAGCTGTGCTCATTGCAACGTCGCCTCCCCATAATAAGTTTCTGTTTCCTTCTGCTTATTCTTATGGACAGCCGGAATCACATCTCCGCAAGCCAAATCTCTGTAAGCCAATAACCCTCCAGCACGAACAGCCGTGCGAACTCCCCTTGCAATGGCTTTCGCCACCACATCTGCGGCAAGTGTTCCGACGAGATCCACTGTGGCCTCGATTGAGCCTGTGGAGGCAGCAAAGGCAATATCACCATCGTACATCGTATGAACCGGATAGATTGCTCGCGCAAACCCATCATGTGTCATTTCAGCTACCTTCTTCAACTCCGTCTTCGTCAGTCTCGCATTGGTGGCTACAATGGCTAACGTCGTATTTGTCCCTGTAAATGAAAATGGCTTCTCCTTTAGCCAATGTAGGCTTGCACCATCTTGAAGTTCGCCTTCATCACTGAGCGGCCCGGCAAGCAGTTCTCTAGTGTCTGGATCTCGAATTTCCCCAAGCGCATTTACCGCTACTATCGCTCCCACAACAAGTCCATTTGGCAGCTTGATCGAAGCCGTTCCAATACCTCCCTTCATCGCACGCTCGAATCCGCCGATTTTGCCTACAGAGGCTCCGCATCCCGCACCTACATTGCCTTCGGCAACATCTCCTGATGACGCATCAGATGCTGCTGCGTATCCCATATCACGATCTGGCCGAGCATTCGGACTGCCTACAGACAAATCAAAAAGAACAGCCGCTGGCACAATCGGAACAATCCCGTAGCCTACATCGAATCCGATATTTCTCTCCACCAAATAGTCTGACACTCCCGATGCCGCATCGAGACCGAAACTCCCGCCACCACTCAATACGATGCCATGTATGCGATCGACGAGATTGGTTGGCTGAAGCAGATCAGTCTCTCGGGTTCCTGGTGCAGAGCCTCGCACATCCACGCTGCATACCGCACCGTCTTCCCAGATCACCACTGTGCATCCTGTCATTCCTTCCTCATCATGCGCTTGGCCAACCCGTGTACCAGGTACATCCGTAATCTGCCCGTTCATTATCCCTCCACCTCCTCACTCAGCAGCTTCGCCTTCTGCTTCCGATTCGGCGTGAGCTTCTTCCAGCCAGCAACGACAGCAATTGTAATAATGACGGAGACAATCGCCTCCGGAATTCCGTTGGTAAGCCCCACACTAACCGCCACTTCTAAGGACAAGTAGTTACGAAGCACAGCCGCCGTCAGTACGAGTACCGTGTTTGTGATTGAACCTATAAACCCCGCTGCACCGATGGCAATGTACTCGTTTTTTCGCTTTAGCGCAGCATAGATCAAATAAGCAAATAGGCCAATAAACAAGCGCGGAACGATCGCGACAAGCGGATCTTTAAATAAAGGAATGGTAGACTCCAGCAAGGAGGTAACGCCAAAAATCAGACCGATGGCCGTGCCGACTCCCCAACCCTCCAATATGGCTCCAACAATGACAGGGATATGTACAATAGTTACCGTTCCCGCTGCGGTCGGAACAGGAATAAAACCTAATTGGGTGACGCCAAGCAGGATGGCAATAGAGCCGAGAACACCGGCAATTACAATTTTGCGAATACCTAGATTTGAATTCATAGGGGTTCCTCCATGTTCATCTGTGTTAAGGGGATGTGAGGCACTTCATCGTCCATTCCATTACAGCCAAATCAACAGATAGGCAGCTCCTACCGCCACAAACAGCAGCAGCACATCAGCAGTTCGAGCTTCAAACGAACGAAACGAGGTTCTGCCATGCGATCGGTATCCTCGCGACTCCATTGCTGCAATTAATTGCTCCGCACGTTGAAGGGCTAATTGAAATAACGGAATGATGAGAGGGAATACCGATTGTGTTCGCTTCATGATCCGCCACCATGGGATCGTACCGAAGGATGCGCCGCGAGCAGCCTGCGCCTTGCGAATCTTATCCATCTCCAGCGCGAACGTTGGGACGAAGCGAAGGGCAATCGTAATCATCATGCAGAAGGCATGAACAGGTACCTTCAACTTCTCCAGCGGGTGCAATAAGCTGTGCATGGCCCGTGCAAGCTGGGTTGTGGTGGTGGTCAGTGTCAGTACACTCACGAGGAGCATCATTTCTACGAACCTCATCGTGGATACAATGACAAGCCTTATCCCGCCTTCTGTCAGCCAGATGAATCCATACTGCCAGTACACCTGACCATTCGCATACACTTTCCCATTGAACAATAATTGAAGAAGGGCCAGAATTAGGAGAAAAGGAAGTGCAGGCTTCAATCCCTTCAAGGCATATCCGATTGGAATGCGCGCAAGGAAGACGATGAACAGACTTATTGCGAGTCCAGCTATATTACCTGCATAAGATTGACAGAAGGCTACGGCGCCTATATATAAGGTGAACGCCGCCAGCTTATACCGTGAATCCCATTGATGGATGAGTGAACGTCCCGGCATGTACTGCCCTATCGTAATATGACGAGCCGAATCAAATGCTTCTGCCATCGTTCTACCCCACCTCCTGATGAAGTAATTTACTTACTTCCGCTACCGTCTCCTCAACCCCGAATGTGCTGCTGTTCATGTCATATCCATTCGCAATCAACGTATGAACAAGCTCCACACTTTGCGGCGTTCCAATGCGATAGCGATGAATGAGCTCCCGTTTAGCAAAGATTTCACGTGTCGTTCCATCAGCGACATTGCTCCCATCCGCCAGTACATACACTCGATCGGCGAGCAGGGCTACTTCTTCCATACTGTGGGTGACAAATATGATGGTTCTCCCCTCATCTCGCGACAATCGCTTGATCTTGTACAGCAGTTCCTGACGAGACATCGGGTCAAGCCCCGCAGTCGGTTCATCAAGCACAAGGACTCGCGGATCCAGAGCTAGCAGTCCTGCAAGTGCGACCTTGCGTTTCTGTCCACCGCTAAGCGCATAGATAGGTCGGTTCCTCATTGTTTCGAACGGAAGCCCAACGAAATCCATCGCGTGCTTCACGCGTTGGATGACCTCCTTCTTCGACAATCCATATTGAAGCGGGCCGTAAGCGATATCATCAGCTACATATTTCTCGAACAATTGATCCTCTGGCTGCTGGAATAGAACCACAACTTGCCTCCGTATTTCGGACTGTAAGTGCTTCGATTTGGACAATTCGTAGCCAAGCACGTTGACTTGCCCGGTTTGGGGAAGCAGTAAGCCATTCAGATGCTGGATGAGCGTCGACTTGCCTGAGCCCGTATGTCCGATGATTGCCACACATTCCCCTGACCTAGCATGGAAATATACATCGTAAAGTGCATCATGCTGAAATGGCGTTCCCTTCATATACGTGTAGGATAACTGCTCAACCTGTACTGCAAATTCAGGCAGACTCATGAAGATAACGCCTCCTTCCGCTGCTGCCACCTCACCACATGCTCGAACTCTTCTACCATTTCAGCTACCGTTAACCGATCTGATCGGAACAATTCCTCATGCCGATGAACGCCCTCTGCTATTCGATTCATTTCTGGCGGCTCCAAATAATAGGCAGCAAGCTGCTCGTGATTCGTGAACAGCTGTCTCGGAGTGCATTCTCGTACAATACGGCCTTCTTGAAACACAATGACACGATCGAAATGAACGACCTCTTCCATATGGTGAGTAACCGATACGATGGACACCCCCTGATTGCGCATCTGCTGGATCACCTCCATCACTTCCCGCCGACCATAGGTGTCGAGCATACTCGTTGACTCGTCAAACACAATACACGAAGGCTCCATCGCCAGTACCCCTGCAATCGCAATGCGCTGCTTCTGGCCCCCTGACAAGCGATGTGGCGGTCGGTCTCGAAATGCCGACATTCCCACCACTTCCAGCGCCTCATCTACACGGCGACGAATTTCATCTTGGGGCACACCGATATTTTCCGGCCCGAATGCAATGTCATCTTCTACAATCGTCTCCACCAACTGATTGTCTGGATGTTGAAACACAATGCCTACTGCCGAGCGGAGTCGCTCCCTTGCTTGCACATTTTTCGTATTCGTACCGGAAACCCATACCTCTCCACTTGAGGGCAGAAGCAATCCATTCAGCAGCTTGGCGAAGGTTGATTTGCCCGAACCGTTATGTCCGACGATGGCCACCGCTTCCCCCTGTGCCAGTTCGAAATCAACACCATAGAGAACTGGAATGCGCTCTTCACTTTCTCCATAATGAAAAGAAGCTCGTTCTACCCGAATGATCGGAACCACATAAATTCCCTCCTTCTCGAAGTATTTAACAACTGTGTCTCAGGAACGAAAAAAGACGTCATTCCCCATGAAGGGAATAACGTCTCCGGTCGTCCGGTCAACATCAACCTATAATTCCGATGTGATTATAATGATTTGAACAGAATCTTATCACCGCCGTATGTACCTGTCAACGATTGTTTTACGCTCTTTTCCATGTGAACGGGATTAATGTTGATAATTCCTATTGACATTTACGCATATAGTGGAATATGATACATCGTAACATACAGGCGAATACGCATCGGCGGTTCGACCAGTCAACTGGAGACACCCGATCCTTCTAACGGATTGGAGTGTCTCCTTTTTATTTTCCGATTAAAAAGGAGGCCTTCTACTTGTCTGTTCAAACCCATCATCATATTGATGAACAAACCCTTCAGATTTGCTGCAATATCCACTGCTCGACGCCTTATTCGGACGACGCTCGCGCCGCTTCTTCAGAGGTGCTGAAATTCCAGACGGAGCTCTGGCCTATACGTCCAAGCATGAGTCGCTTCCCTTGGATGAAATAGAGAAAATTCTTATCCTCCTGGCAGTTGGCGGTGTCACCGGCTGGCATCATTCCGTCACCCGTCATGATCGATATAAGCCACATCTATCCAATTATTCAGGCTCAGCCTCAGGTCGAACGTTTCCATCAGCGGCTGGCTTCCATACCTCTCAGATTTTCTTTACCGACGACACAGGAACGTATCTGTTCGACACGCGAGACACACCTCCGCTTACGGAACGGAATTCAGAGGGCAACCATCGGCTCATTGACCTGATTCAAGCTTATTCCAGCAATATTCGCCGCATTTCCAATCAACGTCTACATATTCCGAATTATGAGCCTTATATGGAGGGGCATAATTCATGGGTTGCGAACAAGCCAGGTACGCTGCTCGTCTTTCCAGTAGGAGACTTGGCTCAGCATACAATTGCGAACCTATGCTTCTATGTCCAAAATGGGCTGTGCATTTACGATGATGTGAACGACCGACCTATTCCGGGCATTGAGCAGTTCCGTGACATTGTCGATGTTGACAATCCGCTTCCGCTTACATTCCTTGATCAATATTCATTGGCAGAACTATCGGCTGAGTTGTCGACCGCGACCTATGCCGGCATGCTCATGCAGCAGGCACTCGGATTAGGCGGCTGGATGTTCGACGGCATTGACCGACTTACTGTGCTTGGAGCTAGCGGGGATCCGAATGTACCTGGACTTGGATTCCGCTATGATACTGACAAGCGGTGGTCGCTCCCTAATCCAACCGGCCTTGAAGGCGTGTTCACTTCGTTTACACCGCCGCATTTTGCAGATATGCGCGCAGCTGTGGATGCGTTCTGTGATCGCAAGTTTGGCAAAAACGGCCCCTTCCATCCCGATACGCCAGGCCCATGGAAGGATAGCCGCAAAGTACGAGGCAGCGCACAAATCCACGATGAACAGTTCCGGGATGCAGTCAGCCATATGGCGCAATACGTTTATGACGCCTTCGGCAAATTTCCGGCTACGGTTCCATCCGTCTTTTCACTTATGTATTTGCAGACCCACCATTTGGATTTGGATTATTATGATCAATTTTTTGGCCCACATGCTTATTTGCGCTCTCATGCGGAGCACCTTGCCAAGTGGCATGGCATCAAGTAATCCGGACATTACAAAGAGGCTCTCCTTATCAAGGGGAGCCTTGTGGTGTTTCCGTTTATTTTAGCAGCTGATTACGCAGCATTGACATCTGCTCGTCCATTTGGAACGCGGATTTGGATAATTCATAGAGTTGGTTGCGCGCATCCTCAGGCACTTCGCCGCCTTCATATTTATAGTTCAGCTTATGTTCTGTCGCTGCCCAGAAATCCATGGAAGATGTGCGCAGCTGAATTTCAGCAGGTACCCACAATACTTCGTGCGAGAGAATGACCTGCGTCTTCACCACCATGTGCAAGCTTTTATAGCCGCTTGGCTTCGGGTTTTGGATGTAATCTTTTACTTGAAGCACTTGGATATCCTCGCGCTGCTCAATGTGCTCTTTCATCATATATACGTCATCCAAAAATGTGGTAACGATCCGCAGTCCCGCAATATCACGAATATTGTTCTGAACCGCATCCATGGAGAACGGAATCCCTTTGCGTTCAATTTTTTTGAGCAAGGACAGTGGATTCTTAACCCGTGCCTTCATATGTTCGATCGGGGAATATCCGAATTTGGTCTTCCAATCGAGATCAATGATTTGAAAATCACTCTGAAGCTCGTTCAGAGCCATTTCATATTGACGAAAAAAACCACCCCAATGCTTCTGTATCGCCTCGAACAATTCAAATTTATTTAAGATAGGCAAGTTCATGCTGTCTCCTCCATCCGATATGTGAACAATGTAACAATACTATATAACCAAGATTACCTCCTCTTGACGCTGAGATCAAATGTACAGGATTGGAAGGAGATGCTCCCCCATTTATTTTAGGGTGATAAAGAAGGAAAAGCGTGAGACTCTCTCGTCTGCACGCTTTTCCTTACTTTTTATATTTGCGCCAATCCAGGCTGCTGTTATTCAATAAATATTCGAAGTTGTTGTCCAGCTTCTTCTGCTCGGCACGGCGGGCTTCTTCAGCCTTCTGGCGCTCTTGTTCCTTGCGAGTGTCTTCTTGGACTTGCAGTTCCTTGGCTTGAGTCTTCAGCTTGTTCAAGACATCGGGACTTAACAAATCCTTCAAGGTAGCCGGCTTCTCCGTGGCAGCCTGAGTCGGAGCCGCTGCTGTTCTGCGTTTTTTCCCCATTCTGATCACCTCGATTTCCCTTTCATTATAGCAGTATTCCTCATGAAGCACCATCTTCCACACAGACAACCCTAAACTGTAATACGATTGATTGCTGATTCGTGTTGCGGATACACATTCATCTACATACATTGTGGGTATTGGTAGAAATGTCCCTATGAAAACTAGTCTGTTTCCAATACATCGTCTCTGTCCATCCAACTTATTCTGAAGGAAGGAGCATACACCATGGATGGGGATCTAAGGAAAAATAGCTACAGCAACCTAGTCCGGTCTAATATTTTCCCTCCGCAAAGTTGTGCAAATGTATTTCCACCCCCGTTTGTCCCAATCCCACCTCATACTGGCCCAACGAGCCCGACTGGCGTACCTACAGGTATAACAGGGCCAACGGGTCCGACCGGCCCAACTGGCGCGACGGGTGCCAACGGACAACGAGGGGCTACTGGTGCCACTGGCTTCACGGGCGCTACTGGTGCTACGGGTGCTACCGGCGTTACTGGCGCTACTGGC
>NZ_MAIS01000343.1:0-327 GCF_001680695.1 Paenibacillus sp. KS1
AGGAATTATTCAATATCGATATTTCGGGATGTGAAGTGAAGTGGGACAACCTATTTAAAGATTATTATTTTGTTAAAGGCAAAGAGAAGGTATTGCAAGCAGCGTTGGATGCTGATAAGAAACCCGTGTACATCAGATCGAGCAAATAGATGTTATCGGACTAACCTTTCTTTCAGTTTGAAACTAGAAGAAGTACAGGGTTCATTGCAAACTGCGCTTGAACAAAGAGGGAGATAGAAAATATGCATAATAGATGGAAGATTGTGATCTTGTTGCTAATGATCATTTCCTTAATGAGCGGCTGCTTCGGCAAGAAGGAAGTGCTGG